>NZ_JBHXCW010000120.1:0-23330 GCF_042725365.1 Lentzea sp. NPDC060358
ACCCGCAACAGCGCGGTGACAGGGCCGTGGCAGTTCCCGGGCCGAGTCTTCGGTCATGGACATCCAGGTACTGATCATCGGCGCCGGCCCGACCGGCCTCACCCTCGCACTCGACCTGCACCGCCGCGGCGTCCCGTTCCGCGTCGTCGACGCCTCGCCCGCCCCGTTCGCCGGGTCGCGCGGCAAGGGCCTGCAGCCCCGCAGCCTGGAGGTCTTCCACGACCTGGGCGTCGTCGACGAGGTGCTGGCGTCCGGCCGGCTCGACATGACCATGCGCGCCTACCAGGGGCGTGAGGTGGTGCGCGAGTGGGACGTGCACGAGGGCCGCCACCCCACCGCCGAACGCCCGTACGCGCGCACCATGCTCATCCCCCAGTTCCGGGTCGAGCAGATCCTGCGCGGGGCGTTCCCCCAGCCCGTCGAGTATGGGAAGCCGCTGACGTCGTTCACGCAGGACGACTCCGGCGTCACGGCGGTCGTCGGCGGCGAGACCGTGCGGGCGAAGTACCTCGTCGGGTGCGACGGCGGGAAGTCGTTCGTGCGCAAGGAGCTCGGCGTCTCGTTCGTCGGAGAGACCCACGAGGACCAGCGGATGCTCGTCGGCGACCTGCGGATCTCCGGCCTCGGCCGCGACCACTGGCACCAGTGGGGCGCGAGCAGGGAGAGCTGGCTCGCGCTGTGCCCGTTGCCCGGCACGGACCTCTTCCAGTTCCAGGCGGCGGGCGACGGCGAACCGTCGCTGGAGCTGTACCGGGAGATCGTCCGCGACCGCACCGGCCTGGACGACGTCGTGGTGCACGACGCGACGTGGATGTCGTTGTACCGCATGAACGTCCGCATGGTCGACCGGTTCCGCGTCGGCCGGGTGTTCCTCGCGGGCGACGCCGCGCACGTGCACTCCCCCGCCGGCGCGCAGGGCATGAACACCGGCATCCAGGACGCCTACAACCTCGGCTGGAAGCTCGGCATGGAGACGCTGCTCGACACCTACGAGGCCGAGCGCAAGCCCGTCGCCGAGTGGCTGCTGGGCATGACGACCAGGATCATGACGTCCGGGCACCCGTTCGAGAAGCGCGGCGACGAGACGCTGCAGCTCTCGCTGTCGTACCGGACGGCCGACGGCGAGGGCCTGCAGCCGGGTGACCGGATGCCCGACGGGACCACCGCGGGCGGCCGGATCTTCGACCTGCTGCGCGGCCCCGACTTCGTGACGCTGGACCTCGCCGGCGGCCCGGTGCTGGTCCGCCCGGACGGCTACGTCGCGGCCATCGGCCGCTCAGCGATCGACGCCTACTTCGGCGCGCACCCGGTCACGCAGCTGCACCACCGACGGGTCGCTGCTGGGGCTGCCGCGTAGCCGTTCGGCCTCGTCCAGGAGCTCCCCCGCGCCGCGGGGGTCGCCCTGGGCGAACACCCAGTCCGCGTACCACTCGAGCACCAGCGCCCTGGCCGGCCCGTCGGCGCTCGCGCGCACGGTCTCGAGCGCCTTCCCGTGGTGCCGCCCCGCCTCGCCGAGGTCGCCGAGGCGGGTCAGCGCGAGCCCGATGCTCGCGTGGACCGTGGCGCGGAACTGGTGCGCGGGCGAGCCCTCCGCGGCGTCGAGCGCCTCCCGGTACAGCGCCACGGCCTGCTCGAAGTCACCGCCGAAGTACGCCATCTCGCCGCGTGCCTGCGCGAACCGCGCCCGGTCGAGGTCGTCCCGCGCCACCGGCACCAGCTCCAGGTCCGCACGGGCGCCGGCGAGGTCGCCGATCCGGATCTTGATGCGCGCCGCCTGCATCAGCACCGACATGGGCACCAGCACGGTCTCCGGCTCCCCCAGCTCCGCGGCCACCCGGCGCGCCTCGGACACGGCCTGGAACGCCTCGGCGAACGCGCCGCGGTTGACCAGCACCATGACCAGGCACGACAACCCGAACACCACGGCCCACCGGTCGCCGACCGCCCGGAACCGCTCCAGCGCCTCCCGGTACCCGGCTTCGGCCAGCGGCGCGGCCCCGTCGCTGAACTCGCCCGCCACCAGCCCGCGCACGAGCGCCGCGAACGCCCGCATCCACTCGTCCGGCGAGCTCTCCAGCCGGCCGGCGAGCACCTCGAGCCGGGTCCCGAGCTCCGTGTCGCCCCAGACCTGCCCGCTGGTCAGCATCAACGCGCAGAGCGCCGTCGGCAGGTCCTCGTCCCACAACCGCTCCGCGGCGGCGAGGGCGGCGGGCGTGCCGAGCGCGGACACGACCCGCGACACCGGGTCGGAGGGCGTGAGGGCGGCCCACCGCCGGATCTCCTCGAACCGCTTGGTCATCACCAGCCAGTGCCAGGTGCGCGCGGCCATCATCCGCCGCGCGACCTCCGGGTCGTGCGCGACGGCCCACGCCTGCGCGGCGTCGAGGTTGGCCCGGTCGGCGTCGAAGAAGCCGAGCGCCTCCAGCTGCCGCGGACCGCGCAGCAACGGCTCGGCCCGCTCGGCCAGGTCCACGTAGTGGGCGGCGTGCCGGGCCGGGTCGGTCAGTCCCTGCTCGGCGCCGTACTCGCGCACCGTCTCGAGCAACCGGTACCGCTCACCGGCCCGCACGACGAGCGACTTCTCGACGAGCGAGGCCAGCAGGTCCTCGGTGTCCCAGAGGTCCGGCCCGGTGCCGCACACGGCGTGCACCGCCTCGGCCGTCGCCCCGCCCACGAACACCGCCAGCCGCGCCAGCAGCAGGCGTTCGGCGTCGCCGAGCAGCTCCCAGCTCCAGTCGATCACCGCGCGCAACGTCCGGTGCCGCACCGGGCCGGTCCGCGCGCCGCGGTCGAGCAACCGCAGGCGACTGTCCACCCGCGACTCCAGCTGAGCCGCCGACAGCGACCGCGCCCGCGCCGCCGCCAGCTCCACCGCGAGCGGGATCCCGTCCAGGGCAGCACACACCCGCCGCGCGGCCTCCGGGTCGAACGCCGACCCGACCCGCGCGGCGAACAGCCGCACCGCGTGGTCGAGGTCCAGCGGCGCGACGGGGTGCACGACCTCGCCGGGGATGCCCAGCGGCTCGCGCGACGTCGCCAGCACGCGCACGTCCGGTGCCTCGGCCAGCAGCCGCACGCACAGGGCGGCCGCCGCGTCGACGACGTGCTCGCAGTTGTCGAGCACCACCAGCGACGCGCCCAGCCGCGAGAACACCGGTGTGGCCAACGGGTTCGGGCCCAGTGCCGCGTCCAGGGCCGCCAGCGGCTCGGCCGCCGAGTCGAGCTCGACGAACCACGCCTGCGGCACCGTCGCCGCGTGCACCAGTGCCAGCCGCGTCTTGCCGACGCCGCCGAACCCGGTCAGCGTCACCAGCCGGTTGCCGCGCGACAGCGCCGCCAGCGCCGCCAGGTCCGGCTCACGTCCGACGAACGAGCCGACGGGTGCCGGCAGGGTGCCCCGCGACCCGCGCTCGCGCAGCACCGCGAGGTGGGCGGCCGCCAGCGACTCACCGGGGTCCACCCCCAGCGAGTCGGCGAGGTCCGACCGGACGCGCTCGAACACCGCCAGCGCGTCCGAACGGCGACCCGCGGCGTGCAGCGCCAGCATCAGCCGGGCCTGGACGTCCTCCCGCAACGGGTGCGCGGCGGCGAGCGCCTCCAGGCCGGCCAGGTCGTCGCGCAGCAACGCCAGCCGCACGGCCTCGTCGACCGCGAACGGCGCCTCCTCGAAGGCGGCCCCGCGCCACAACGCCGCGTCACGGGTGCGCGTGAACTCCTCGACGTCGGTCGACGCCTCCAGCCGGTAGCCGGCGGCGTGCGACGACACCGCGGAGGCACCCACCACGCGCCGCAGCCGCGACACGAGCGACTGCAACGCGGCGGCACCGTCCACCGGCGGCTCGTCCGGCCACAGGTCGGCGATCAGCCGCTCGGCGGCGACCACCCGCCCCGGCTCCACCGCCAGGCGGATCAGCAACCACCGCAACCGCTTCCCGCGCACCTCGACGACGACGCCGCCGGCCACGACCTGGAGCGGTCCGAGAACGTTGACGCGCATCAGGCCCGCCGCACGCCCACGGCGACAGCGGCCGTCACGAGCACGACCCCGAACACGCCGGCCCACAGCACGGACAACGACACCGTGTTGTGCCCCAACGCGTCCAGCACCCACCCGAGCGGGGTCGCCCGCCCCAGCGGGTAGGTCAGCACGACGACGGAGGACACCGCGAGCACCGTCCGCCCGATCGAGTCGGACACCGGCCTCGCGAACATCAGTCCCACACCAGAACCAAGCAACGCACAGACAGTATGCGCGCCGAGTCCGACAAAGAACTCACCCGCGGTGTACGGGTGCGGGTTGGTGACCACCGGCCACACCGCCGCCACGAGGGCCATCGCCAGTCCGATCGAGACCGCGACCAGCGCCGCGGCGGTCAGCACGCGCGGCCAGCCACCCGTCGACACCACGGTGATCTCGCGCCGCACGGCGTCCTCGGACGTCGCCACCACGACCGCCATCCAGGCCGTGACGGGGTACAGCAGCGCCGCCGACCCCGAATACGCCTCCAGCGGCTGCCCGGCGTCGGAGGAGAACAGCATCCCCAGCACACCGAGGAACACCAGCAGGGGCGCCAGGTAGCGCTGCCCGCGGAAGACGTCGGCCGCGAGGTACCGCATCAGGACGATCACCGCACGCTCCGCACCGAGCACCCGAGCCGCAACGCCTCGGCCAGCACGTGGTCGCTGCGCTCCGGCGCCACCACCACCCGCGCCGAGGTCCCGCGCGCCAGCACCGACCGCACCCCTTCCAGCGCCTCCAACGCGTCCAGCGCCACCACCCGGCTCAGCTCGATCGTCACGTGCCCGCCCGCGAGGTCCACCCGCGTCGCCCCGGCGAGGTGTCCCTCGTGGTCGGACACCAGCGCGGTCCGCCCCTCCAGCAACGACACCAGCTCGCCGGCGGCCGCCGGGTCGAGCCCGGTCCACGGCTCGTCGAGCACCAGCACGTCGGTGGCGAGGAACGCCTGCGCCAGCGCGACCTTCTGCGCGTTGCCCTTGGACAGCTCCGCCATCGGCGCGGTCATCGATCCGACGAACCCCAGGCGTTCCAGCACGTCCACGCCCGCGGCACGGCGAATCCGCCCCATGTGCGCCAGGTAGGCGGAGGCGGACATGTTCACGTCGGAGGGGAACCGTTCCGGCACGTACCCGACGGAGGCGGGCCGCACGACCCGTCCCGACGTCGGCCGCAGGACCCCGGCGGCGATCTTGAGCAGCGTGGACTTGCCGGTGCCGTTCGCACCGGTCAGCACGGTGAGGCCGGCGACTTCGAGGGTGAGGTCGCGCAGCACCCACGGACCACGTCCGTAGCGCTTCGAAACCTGGTCAAGGAGCACAACGCCAAGATAGCCACCCACGGCACCACGCCCGCGCGCTTTGGCGAGCATCCGCGCGGAGGGGTGCCCACGCCGTCACGACACCAATTCGCGGAACGCCGATTCCCGACGCGCCGGAATCATTTCCTCAATTGTTCCAAAACTCTCCGTCACACCACATCCATCATCAATCGATACAGCTCCGCCTACTCTCACACGATCGAGTGAAAGGTGGCGACAAAACGTCACTCGGACAACCAGGATGGGTCCTCCCCAGCCCAGTCGGACGGAATGCGGGTGACACCCCTGAAAAGCGGTACTCAATTCTCCTTCGACATGCTTGCGGGAGCGTTGACCGGACGCGGCGCGGCACACGCCACCGGCACCTTCCACATCCCCGGGAATCCCGGCGGGGACATTCACCTCCGCGACGGCGGCGTGATCTGCGTGGAAAGCGCGGGATCGCCCGGACCGGACGCGTTGTTGTTGCGCACCGGGCGGATCACGGAATCCGACTGGACCGCCGCGCTCACCACCGGGGCGCGCGGCACCATCGGCGAGACCGAGCTCCACGTCGTCGCGATGATGGCCACGCAGGACGCCGCGTTCACGATCGCGGCGGGCGACGTCGACGACTGCGAGTTCACCCCGCACGCGCAGGACGTCCCGGTCGCGATGAGCGCCCCGATCGACCCGGTCCACCTGCTGCGGGAGACCTCGCGCCGGATCAGCTCGCTGCTCGCCCTGCAACGCCCGCTCTGCCCCCACCGCGACCGCCTGGCCCCGGCCAGAGGCGCTCAGCTGCGGGTTCTCAGCCCGTTGCGGGCCGAGATCCTCACCCACGCCACGGGCAGGCGCACCGCGCGGGACATCGCGTTCGCCTCCGGCCGCAGCGTCTACCCGGTCACCGTCGAGGCGTGCCGGATGGTGGCCGACGGCCTGATGACGGTCGTGCCCGGCACCTCGGTCGTCGTGCCGGCCTCGCGCCCCGTCGTGCCGCTGCGCCCGCGCCGGCCCCCGAAACCCGCCGACGACGTGCCGCTGCCCCGGTCGCTGAGGCGCTCACCTCCGCCAGAGCCTCCAGAGAGGGAGAACCCGTGAACCACGACGTGCTGGCCGCCGAGCTGCACGGTTTGCGCGAACGAGTCACCGGCATCACGGACACGCTGCTCGCCGCCAACGACGGAATGCTGATTCTCGCCGACACGTCCGACCGGCTCGACACGGAGATCATCTCCGCATTGGCCGCCGCCGATCTCGGAATAGCGCGCAGAACCAGTGAGGTCGCGGGCCAGGGCGCATTCCGCCAATCGATCGTCTACAACAGCGGCGGCTGCATGGCCGTGTACGCGGTCGGCGCACTCGCGTTGATGGTCGTACTGGGCGACGAAGGACTCAACGTGACGCGTCTGCACCAGGAGACGCAACCCGCCATCGAACGCATCAACTCCATTCTGACCGCCGCCTGAGAAGAAGTGTGAAATGACGATGCACAAGCTGAGCGACATACCCATGTCCGACCAGATGGCCGCACTGGTCCGGCACCTGCGCCAGGAGGTCCCCGGCTGCCTCGCGACCGGCGTCGTCGACATGGCCACCGGCATGCTGCTGTCGTTCGAGACGACCGACAGCCACCCGTCGGAGGTGCTCGACCTGCTCGCCGGCGCGACGCTCGACCTGTTCCAGGGCCGCACGGTCACGATGATCGAGGACATCTTCAAGGAGCGGCGCGGCATCTCGAGCACCGAGCACTACTTCCAGGAGGTGCTGGTCAACAGCACCAACCTCACGCACCTGTTCATCCGCAGCACCGCCGACGAGGACGTCGTGGCCGTCGTCGTCTGCCCGAGGTCGGTCAACATCGGCATGCTCTTCGCCTCGGCCCGCCGGGTCGTCAGGGACCACGGCGGCGCGTAGCCACGCCGCCCTCCCGCGGGTAGCCCGGCACCTCCTCCGGCCCCTGCCGGGCTACCCCTCCCGCTCCACCGGGGGTGATCGCCGTGACTTAGGGCAACCTGGGTTGAACGCGATTACAGGACAAGCGTACTGTTTGGGGTCGAGGGGCAGCCGTCGACCTGGTGAGGAAGACTCTCCCCGTACCCCGAACTGACCACTGCGCTGTCACCAGATGGAGTTGCACGTGACTGCACCAGCTAGCAAGGACAGCTTCGGCGCCCGCGGCACGCTCAACGTCGGCGACGCCTCGTACGAGGTGTTCCGGCTGAGCGCCGTGGAGGGCGCCGAGCGTCTTCCGTTCAGCCTGAAGATCCTGCTGGAGAACCTGCTGCGGACCGAGGACGGCGCGAACATCACCGCCGACCACGTGCGCGCTCTCGCCGCCTGGGACCCCACCGCCGAGCCCGACACCGAGATCCAGTTCACGCCTGCCCGCGTCGTGATGCAGGACTTCACCGGTGTCCCGTGCGTCGTCGACCTCGCCACCATGCGCGAGGCCGTCACGCAGCTCGGCGGCGACGCCGAGAAGGTGAACCCGCTCGCACCCGCCGAGCTCGTGATCGACCACTCGGTCATCGCCGACATCTTCGGCCGCCCGGACGCGTTTGAGCTGAACGTCGACCTCGAGTACGAGCGCAACCGCGAGCGCTACCAGTTCCTGCGCTGGGGCCAGACCGCGTTCGACGAGTTCAAGGTCGTCCCGCCCGGCACCGGCATCGTGCACCAGGTCAACATCGAGCACCTGGCCCGCGTCGTCATGGTCCGGGGCGGCCAGGCCTACCCGGACACCCTCGTCGGCACCGACTCGCACACCACGATGGTCAACGGCATCGGCGTGCTGGGCTGGGGCGTCGGCGGCATCGAGGCCGAGGCCGCGATGCTCGGCCAGCCGGTCTCCATGCTGATCCCGCGGGTCGTGGGCTTCAAGCTCTCCGGTGAGCTGCCCCCCGGCGCCACCGCCACCGACCTCGTGCTCACGATCACCGAGATGCTGCGCAAGCAGGGCGTCGTCGGCAAGTTCGTCGAGTTCTACGGCGAGGGCGTCGGCGCCGTGCCGCTCGCGAACCGCGCCACCATCGGCAACATGTCGCCGGAGTTCGGCTCCACGGTCGGCATCTTCCCGATCGACGGCGAGACCATCGACTACCTGCGCCTGACCGGCCGGTCCGAGGAGCAGATCGCGCTCGTCGAGGCCTACGCCAAGGAGCAGGGCCTCTGGCACGACCCGTCGCGCGAGGCCGTCTACTCCGAGACGCTGGAGCTGGACCTCGCGACGGTCGTCCCGTCCATCGCGGGCCCGAAGCGCCCGCAGGACCGCATCGAGCTGACCAGCGCCAAGGGCGCGTTCCGCGGCGCGCTGAAGGACTACGTCGCGCACGTCGAGGACGACAAGTCCGACGTGGACGAGGCCATCGACGAGACGTTCCCCGCCTCCGACCCGATCGCCGTGCACGAGGGCGAGAACGGCAAGGGCGCGCCGCGCGTGCAGACCGCGGCCGAGGGTGCCGAGGGCCGCGTGTCGAACCCGGTCAAGGTCACCGTCGACGGCAACGAGTTCGAGCTGGACCACGGCGCCGTGGCGATCGCCGCGATCACGTCGTGCACCAACACCTCGAACCCGTCCGTGATGCTCGGCGCGGCCCTGCTCGCGAAGAAGGCCGTCGAGCGCGGCCTCGAGCGCAAGCCGTGGGTCAAGACGACCCTGGCGCCGGGCTCGAAGGTCGTCATGGACTACTACGAGCGCGCCGGCCTCATGCCGTACCTGGAGAAGCTCGGCTTCCACCTGGTCGGCTACGGCTGCACCACCTGCATCGGCAACTCGGGCCCGCTGCAGGAGGAGATCTCGGCGGGCGTGCAGGACGGCGACCTCGCGGTCGTGTCGGTGCTGTCCGGCAACCGCAACTTCGAGGGCCGGATCAACCCGGACATCAAGATGAACTACCTCGCGTCGCCGCCGCTCGTCGTGGCGTACGCGCTGGCCGGTTCGATGGACAAGGACATCACCACCGAGCCGCTCGGCACCGACACCGAGGGCAAGCCGGTGTACCTCTCCGAGATCTGGCCGTCGCCGGCCGAGATCGCCGAGGTCATCTCGACCTCGATCTCCGCGGAGGGCTTCACCAAGGGCTACACGAACGTGTTCTCCGGCGACGAGCGCTGGCAGTCGCTGCCCACGCCGACCGGCAACACGTTCGAGTGGGACAGCGAGTCCACCTACGTGCGCAAGCCCCCGTACTTCGAGGGCATGGAGATGGAGCCGAAGCCGGTCACCGACATCGCGGGCGCTCGCGTCCTCGCGCTGCTGGGCGACTCGGTCACCACGGACCACATCTCCCCCGCCGGTTCGATCAAGGCCGACTCGCCCGCGGGCAAGTACCTGACCGAGCACGGCGTGGAGCGCAAGGACTTCAACTCCTACGGCTCCCGCCGCGGCAACCACGAGGTGATGATCCGCGGCACGTTCGCGAACATCCGCCTGCGCAACCTGCTGCTCGACGACGTCCAGGGCGGCTTCACCCGCAACTTCCTGGCCGACGACGCGCCGCAGACGACGATCTACGACGCGTCGGTCGCCTACGCGGAGGCCGGCGTCCCGCTGGTCGTGCTGGCGGGCAAGGAGTACGGCTCCGGCTCGTCCCGCGACTGGGCCGCCAAGGGCACCTCGCTGCTCGGCGTCCGCGCCGTCATCGCCGAGTCCTACGAGCGCATCCACCGCTCGAACCTGATCGGCATGGGCGTCGTGCCGCTGCAGTTCCCGGCCGGCGAGAACGCCGCGTCGCTGGGCCTGGACGGCACCGAGACGTTCGACTTCACCGGCCTCACGGCGCTGAACGACGGCACCACGCCGTCGACGGTGCACGTGACCGCCACGAAGGCCGACGGCGCGAAGGTCGAGTTCGACGCGGTCGTCCGCATCGACACGCCCGGTGAGGCCGACTACTACCGCAACGGCGGCATCATGCAGTACGTGCTGCGCAAGATGGTCCGCAGCTAGTCAGCCGTGCGTTCGAAGGCCCGTCCGGACACGTTCCGGGCGGGCCTTCCGTCACGGTCGGACAACTCCGGCCAGCACCGTCCCGCCACCGCCGAAGTGACATGACGGCGCGGACCGCTCGTTCTCCGGGGGACGAGCGGTCCATTCGTCGCCCTGATGCCGAAACCCGACCCACCGGTAACAGCCAACTGTCCCCCCGCGATGCCAAGTAACCCTGATCACCGCGGGAGAGCCTGATGAGTTTGAGCGTGCTCGGCGACCTGAACTGGTCAGCCGTGGTCGTGGCCGCGATCGCCTACTTCGCACTGGGAACGGTGTGGTACGCGGAGTACGCCTTCGGCAGGGCCTACCAGCGGGCGTCCGGGTGGGACCTCAACAAGCCCGAGAAGACGAGCCCCGTCGTCTTCGTCGTGCCGCTGACCACGTGTTTCGTGCTCACGTTCGTCACCGCGATGATCGGTGCCGCCTCGGCCACAGACACCATCATGGAGGGCATCCTGCTCGGGCTCGTCGTCGGCGTCGGCATCGCGCTGCCGGTCCGGTTCGTGACGGGGTCCTACGACATGACGAAGCCCGCCCCGCTGACCTTCGCGGCCATCGGGGCGGGCTACCACGTCGTCGGCCTCACGCTCGCGGGAGCGATCCTCGGCCAGTGGAACTAGCCGGACCTAGTGCGCGGCTTTGTGCAGTTCGCGCAACGCGCGCACGGACGACACGGCGTACTCGCGGTCGACGGCCTGCACGGCCATGACGGAGACGTACTCGTCCTCCGGCAGCTCCAGACGGGCCCACGCGGCGCCGTCGGGGAAGCTGACCGAGAGCACGTCCTTCCAGTCGTAGTGGTGCGACGTCACGACGTTGCGCACGTCCACGCCCCGGGCGTCGGCCGTGACGCGCGGACGGGTCAGCAGCAGCACACCGCCCGCGAGCAGGAAGCCCAGGACGATCATCGCCACCTGGTCGGAGGTCCGGAAGATCACTCCGGTCGGGGTGTCGCCCAGCAGCACGCCCACCACCGTGAACACCGCCACCAGGCCGATCGCGCACGCCCACGCGACGCGGCGGATCTTCTTCGGGCGGAACACCACGCTCGTCACTCGAAACCCCGCTCGGTCCACGGCTGACGCAGGCCGCGCAGCACCAGTGCGGTGTCGATCGCGGCCACGGTCGCCTCGTACCCCTTGTCCTCCACCGAGTCCGGCAGGCCGGCGCGCGCCAGGGCCTGCTCCTCGGTGTTCGTCGTCAGCACGCCGTTGCCGACCGGCGTCGACTCGTCGAGCGCGACGCGCGTGAGCCCGTCGGTCACCGAGTCGCAGACGTACTCGAAGTGCGGCGTGCCGCCGCGGATGACCACGCCCAGCGCGACCACGGCGTCGTGGTGGCGCGCGAGCTCCTGCACCACGACGGGCAGCTCGATGGCGCCCGCGACGCGCACGACGGTCGTGTCGGCGCAGCCCGCGTCCTCGGCGGCCTGCAGGGCGCGCTCGACGAGCTGGTCGGTGATCTTCGTGTGCCAGCGCGTCGCCGCGATCGCGACGCTCAGGCCCCTGCCGTCGAGCTTCGTCTGCTCTGGACGGCCCTCGCCGCTCATTCCTGGTCCTCCGTAGCGGAAACAACGGCCTCGTACTGCTCCAGCTGGTGCAGCTCGTGGCCCATCCGGTCGCGCTTGGTGCGCAGGTACCGCAGGTTCTCCGGGTTCGGGGAGATCGGCAGCGGCACCCGGTCGAGCACGCGCAGACCGTATCCGGCCTCCAACCCGACCCGCTTGGCCGGGTTGTTCGTCAGCAGGCGCATCGACTTGATGCCGAGCTCGACGAGGATCTGCGCGCCCGTGCCGTAGTCGCGGGCGTCGGCGGGCAGGCCCTGCACGAGGTTCGCGTCCACGGTGTCCGCGCCCTGGTCCTGCAGCTGGTAGGCCTGCAGCTTGTGCATCAGGCCGATGCCGCGGCCCTCGTGCCCGCGCATGTAGAGCACGACGCCGCGGCCCTGCGCCGCGACGGCCTCCAGCGCCGCGTCGAGCTGCGGGCCGCAGTCGCAGCGCAGCGAGCCGAAGACGTCACCGGTGAGGCACTCGGAGTGCACGCGCACGAGCACGTCCTCGCCGTCGCCGATCTCGCCGTACACGAGCGCGACGTGCTCGATGCCGTCGAGGAGGCTGTCGTAGCCCACGGCCGTGAACACGCCGTGCGCCGTGGGGATCCGCGCCTCCGCGACCCGTTCGACCTGGGTCTCGACGCGGCGGCGGTAGGCGATGAGGTCGGCGATCGTGATCAGCGCGAGGTCGTGGTCGGCCGCGAACACCTCCAGCTCCTCGCGGCGGGCCATGTCCTCCTCGACCTTCTGCGACACGATCTCGCAGAGCACGCCGGCGGGCGACAGGCCCGCGAGGCGCGCGAGGTCGACGGAGGCCTCGGTGTGGCCGGGGCGGCGCAGCACGCCGCCGTCCCTGGCGCGCAGCGGCACCACGTGGCCGGGCCGGTTGAAGTCGGTGGCCTTCGCGGTCGGGTCGGCCAGCAACCGGATCGTGCGCGCCCGGTCGGCGGCCGAGATGCCGGTGCTGATGCCCTCCCGCGCGTCCACGGTGACCGTGTACGCGGTGCCGCGCTGGTCCTGGTTCGTGTGGTACATCGGCGGCAGGTCGAGGCGGTCGCAGTCGGAGTCCGTCAGCGCCACGCACACGTACCCGGACGTGTAGCGGACCATGAACGCGAGCAGCTCCGGCGTCGCCTTCTCGGCGGCGAAGATCAGGTCGCCCTCGTTCTCGCGGTCCTCGTCGTCGACCACGACCACGGGCCGTCCGGCGGCGATGTCCTTGATCGCGCGCTCGATCTCGGCGTACTCCGTGCTCACTGGGCCTCCTCGCCCGCGATGGCCCGCAGGTGCGGAATCGCCAGTCGTTCGACGTACTTCGCCAGCACGTCGACCTCCAGGTTCACCACGGCGCCCGGCGCGCGGTGGCCGAGCGTGGTGAGTTCCAGGGTCGTCGGGATCAGGCTCACGGTGAACTGGTCCTCGGAGACGGACACGACCGTCAGCGAGACCCCGTCGACCGTGATGGAGCCCTTCTCGACGACGTAGCGGGACAGCGCGGGCGGCAGTCCGATGTGGACCACCTCCCAGTGCTCGGCCTTCTCCCGCGCGAGGACCGTGCCGGTGCCGTCGACGTGGCCCTGCACGACGTGGCCGCCCAGGCGCTGGCCGACCGCGGCCGCGCGCTCCAGGTTGACCCGGTCGCCCTCGGCGATCTTCGCGAGGCTGCTGCGCACGAGGGTCTCGCGCATCACGTCGGCGGTGAAGGTGCCGTTCTCGACCTCCACCACGGTGAGGCAGACGCCGTTCACCGCGATGGAGTCGCCGTGCTTGGCGTCGCTGGTCACGATCGGCCCGGCGATGCGGACCCGTGCCGCGTCGGGCAGGTCCTCCGTCGCAACCACGTGGCCGAGTTCCTCGACGATCCCGGTGAACACCGCTCCTCCTAAGTTCGCGGAACCGCGCTGATCCGCACGTCCGGCCCGCTCATCGTGACGTCTTCGACGGTCAACCGGACAGCGTCCGTGATGGTTGACACGCCCGCTCCGAGCACCGCCGCGGGACCGTCCCCGAGCAGCGCCGGCGCGATGTAGGCGAGCACGCGGTCCACCCTGCCCGCGCGGATGAACGCGCCGGCCAGCGTGGGACCGCCCTCCAGCAGCACGTCGACCACGCCCCGCGCGGCGAGCGCGTCCAGGACCTCGTCCGGGACGCGCGTGCGCAGGTGCAGCGCCGTGTGCCGGAGCTTGGCCCCGGCCGGGAGGTCGCTCATGCCCACGACCACGGGCAACGGCTGGCGGGCCAGCGGAATTCCGCCGGCGTCCCTCGCCGTGAGCGCGGGGTCGTCCTCCCGGACGGTGCCACTGCCCACGATGACGGCGTCCAGCTTCGCGCGTATGTCGTGCACCTCCTCGCGGGAGGTCTCCGAGCTGATCCACCGGCTGGTGCCGTCCTGCGCCGCGGTCCGCCCGTCGAGCGACGCCGCGTACTTCCACGTGACGTGAGGACGCCCCGTGTGCGCGTAGTGCAGCCACGCCCGGAGGGGTCCCCTGCTGACTTCCCGTTCTAGCAGGCCGCTCTCGACCGTGATGCCGGAATCGGCGAGAACCTTCGCTCCGCCCGCCGCGCGCGGGTTCGGGTCGCTGACGGCGTGGACGACGTGCCTGATGCCGGCGTCCTTGAGCGCTTCGGTGCACGGCGGTGTGCGGCCGTGGTGCGCGCACGGCTCGAGGGTGACCACGGCCGTGCCGCCGCGTGCTTTCGCACCGGCCTCCTTGAGCGCCATGACCTCGGCGTGGGGCCCGCCGACCGGTTGCGTGGCGCCGAAGCCGACCGCCTGGCCGCCTTCGTCCAGGACGACGCACCCGACCGGCGGGTTGGGGCTCGTGGTGCCCCGGACCCGCTCGCTCTCCGCGATGGCGAGGACCATCGCGTCCTCGGGGGTCACGGGGTTCCGGTCGCCCGGGCGCGAGCGGCCTGCGCGCGCAGTGCCTCGACGGCCTTGCCGGGGTCGGCGGCGTCGTACACGGCCGACCCCGCGACGAAGCAGTCCACACCGGCCTGCGCGGCCTGCTCGATCGTGTCGGCGTTGATGCCGCCGTCGATCTCCACGAGCAGCGTGAGGTGCCCGGTGTCGACCAGGTGGCGGGCCTGGCGGACCTTGTCCAGGGTGTCGGCCATGAAGCTTTGGCCGCCGAAGCCGGGCTCGACCGACATGACGAGCAGCGTGTCGTAGTGCTTGAGGACCTCGACGTAGGGCTCGAGCGGGGTGCCCGGCTTGATGCTCAGGCCCGCCCTGCTGCCCGCGGCCTTCAGGTTCTTCGCCAGCGCGACCGGGTCGTTCGCCGCCTCGACGTGCACCGTCACGTTGTGCGCGCCCGCCTCGGCGTACCCGATCGCCCAGCGGTCGGGGTCCTCGATCATGAGGTGGCAGTCGATCGGGATGTCGGTGACCTTCAGCAGCGACTTCACCACGGGCAGGCCGAGCGTCAGGTTCGGCACGAAGTGGTTGTCCATGACGTCGACGTGGATCCAGTCCGACGTGGGCACCGACGCGAGCTCGTCGGCGAGGCGCGCGAAGTCGGCGGACAGGATGCTGGGGGCGATCATCGGCGTGTGGGCCACGAGGGTGGAGTCTAGGTGTCCAGCAGGTCGAGCAGCCTGCCGGGAGCCACGTCGGTGACCACGGCGACACCCGCTCCGGTGAGCGTCGTGACGTGCGTCTCCCACATCGGGTGACGGCGCTTGTCGGCGTTGGCCTGGGGCATGACGACGACCTTGCAGCTCTCGACGCCGATGGCCTCGTTCAGCGCGCTCAGCGCCTGGTTGTCGCCGATGCCGAGCGCCAGCTTGGCCACGGAGTTGGAGCTCGCGGGGGCGAAGACGAACGCGTCGGGCATCGGGTGGGGCTTGGGCTGGCTCGGCATCCGCGGCTCCCAGCGGATCGGGAAGTCGCTGAGCGCCTGCAGCGCGTCGAGTTCGTCCGCCTCCTCGAACCACGGCACCACGGCCGGCGTCAGCATGATGGCCAACTGCCACCCCCGTTGCACCGCCGGCTCCGCCAGTCCGGTGCGGAACCACGTCTCCACACCTCCGCAGCCGGAGGCGACCAGTCCGAGCAACCCGCGCGTCGTCACCGCTGCGATGGTAGGCGGTCCGGATTGTCGGACCTCGCCGATAACGTCCCCCGCCGCGGGTTCCCGCCCGCGCACTGAGGGGAGCAAGATGCACAACCGAAGCCGGTGGCTCACCGCCACCGCGATGACGGCCGCCCTGCTGACGGCCACCGCGTTGCCCGCCCTGGCCGAACCGCCGCAGCGCACCGTGGCGCTGTCGGTGAAGTCCTTCTCGGACATCGCGGTCGACCCGACGCTCGGCCACGTGTTCGTGAGCAGCAAGCTGGACAACGCCGTGGCGGTCACGGACCTGTCCGGCAACGCGGTCGCGAAGCTGTCGAACCTGCCCGGCGCCACGGGTCTGGCGCTGAGCCCCGACGGCCGTACGGTCTTCGTCGCCCTGTCCCAGTTCGGCGCGATCGCCGCGGTGGACACGCTGACGCTGACCGAGCGGACGCGCTACCCGGTCGGCGAGGTGTGCCCGTCGGACCTGGCCGTCACCGGCACCCGCCTGTACTTCAGCTACGGCTGCACCACCTGGGGCGGCGGCATCGGCCGGGTGGGCCTCGACGGCACGGGCGCCCGCACGGGCCTCGCGACCGGCCACTACAGCCCGCACCAGCTCGCGACGTCCCCGGCCAGGCCCGGCCTGCTGGCGACGGGCCAGCCGGGCCTGTCCCCGTCCGAGCTGCGGGTGCTGCGCGAGGAGGGCGACGGCCTGGTGCTCCAGGGGGTCCGCGACGCGGGCAGCAACCTGGCCGACGTCGAGTTCTCCAAGGACGGCACCCAGGTGCACGTCGCGGGCGGCGCGCCGTACCAGATCCAGTCGTACACGAGCGACACGCTGGCCGTGCGGGGCAGCTACAACACCGGCCCGTACCCGGTGGCGGTGTCGGTGTCGCAGGACACGGGCGCCCTGGCCGCGGGCGTCAACAGCGACACCTCGGTCCGCGTCTACCCGGAGGGCTCGCTCGACGAGTCCCGTTCCTACGAGGCGCCGTACCTGCACCAGGCGAGCCTGGCGTGGGGGCCCGGCGGCCGCTGGCTGTACGCGGTGGGCAACCGCTTCGGCCAGCCGGCGGAGCTGCACGTGCTGAGCTCCTGATGTGACCGGCCGGGCGGGCTGCGCTGCGCGGCCCGCCCGGTCCTCGTTCCCGCTCTGCGGCCGGGGGTTCCGGACGTCCACATCGGACGCTCTGCTGCCCGGACTTCGCCACGGGTCCGGCGAACCTGTGGTCAGTGCGCCCGACCTCGGGGCAACCGTCTCCGCCCCGGCCCTGCTCGCCCTGGGCAGGCTTTGCGCTCGCAGCCGGCTCGGGTGAACTTCCTCGACCAGCGCGCACGTCGCCTGCGCTCGCGCCCCGCGATCCGTTCTGGCCGCCGAGTACTTGTGCCGCCGCTGCGCCGTTCTCCTGCCGACGCGCACTTCTCCAGCCGTCGCGGTGCCGCGCTCTTCTCCCGCCAGCGCACCGTTCGCCCGCCAGCGCGCCGTTCTTCAGCCGCCGCGCGCCGGTCGGTGCCGCGCTCTTCCCCTACTACCGCGCCGTTCTCCAGCCAGCGCGCCGTTCTCCTACCGCCGCGCGCCGGTGCGGTGCCGCGCTCTTCTCATACCGTCGCGCCGTTCTCCCGCCGCCGCGCCCGCCCGCGAGCATCGTCACCCGAACCGGTGAACCTCGATCCCGGTTCGCCCCTCCACACGCCGACGGGGCCCGGCAGTGTCGGACCCCGTCGCTAACGTCGTTCCCGAGCGCTCAGACAGGACGCCGCAGCACCGCGCAGAACATCGCGTCGGTTCCGTGCAGGTGCGGCCAGAGCTGCACGTGCGGCCCGTCCCCGAGGTCCGGAACTCCGGGGAAGAGCTCGCGCGTGTCCAGCACCTCGGCCCCGGTCCGCCGGGCGACGTCCGTCACGACCCCGACCGTCTCGGAGAGATGAGGTGAGCACACGACATAACCCACGACGCCGCCAGGACGCACGAGTCGCAACGCCTCGGTGAGCAGCTCCCGCTGCAGCTTCGTGAGCGTGCCGACGTCGGCGGGCCGGCGCCTCCACCGCGCCTCCGGGCGCCTGCGCAGTGCACCGAGACCGGTGCAGGGCGCGTCGACGAGCACGCGGTCGAACGCCCCTTCGACGAAGTCGGTCTCGCGGCCGTCGGCCTCGTGCACGGTCACCGGCAGGCCTGAGGTGATCTTGCGCACGAGCTCGGCGCGGTGGGGTGCCTTCTCGACGGCGATGAGCTCGCCGCCTTCGAGGCCGACCAGTGCGGCCAGCAGTGCGGCTTTCCCGCCAGGACCGGCGCAGAGGTCCAGCCAGCGGTCGTCGGTGCCCTCGATGGGCGCGCGCGTGAGCGCCAACGCACACAGCTGGCTGCCCTCGTCCTGCACGTTGGCGAGGCGTTCCCGGACGGGCTCGAGATCGCCCGGGTCGCCCGCCCCTGCTTCCAGGTGCACGCCGTAGGGCGAGTAGGGCGCCACGTCGCCGCCGGTGATGGCGGCGAGCTCGTCGGAGCTCACCTCGCCGGGGCGGGCCACCAGGTGCACGGCCGGCCGGGCGTCGTCCGCTTCCAGGGCGAGCTTCAGCGGCTCGTCGCGGCTGCCCAGGGCCTCCGCGAACGCCTGCGCGATCCAGCGCGGGTGGGCGTGAGCGAAGGCGACGTTGCCGACGGGGTCGGTGTCCGGGTCGGGTGCGAGTTCGTCGACCCACGCGGCCTCGTCCTGCTCGGCGACCCGGCGCAGGACGGCGTTGACGAAGCCCGCGACGCCGGACCCGAGCTCGGCCCGCACGAGGTCGACGGTCGAGGCGACCGCCGCGTGCGACGGGATCCGCGTGCGCAGCAACTGGTACGCGCCCAGCCGCAACGCGTCGAGCGCCGAGCCGTCCACTTCGGACAGCGGGCGGTCCGAGCACGCCTCGATGACGGCGTCGAGCAGACCCTGTGCCCGTGCCGCGCCGTAGGTGAGCTCGGTGGCGAGGGCGGCGTCGCGGCCGGTGATGCGGCGGTCGCGGAGCATCTGCGGCAGCACGAGGTTGGCGTAGGCGTCGCGCTGCCGCACGGCACGCAACGTCTCCAGCGCGGCGAGCCGCGCCGGGTCCTCGACGGGCGGGCGGGCCGGGCCCGTGCGCCGGCGCGGCGGGTGCGGCCTGCGCGGCCCGGACGGCTTGGAGGCGCCTCGCGAGTAGTTGGTCATGCGCTGTACTCCACTACTTCGAGCTCCCCTGCCACGGCGCGGACAACGCGCGCCCAGTCGATGCCGGCCGGCGACCTGCCGGTTCCGGTGCCGGCGCGGTGCGCGGCGATGCCGTGCGCCCTGGTGATGGAGTGCCTCATACGACGCGCTCCCCCGCCTCGATGCGGACGCCGCGGGCCCAGTCGGTGGCGGCCATCCGCTTCTTGCCCTGCGCCTGCACCTCGCCGAGCGCCACGGCCGTGGTCGCGGTGCCGACGAGCACGCGCTTGCGTTCGACGAGCACCTCGCCCGCGGGCAGCGTCACGTCGGGCACGGGGGTGACGGGGCCGAGCTTGAGGCGCTCGCCGCGGAACTCCGCCCAGGCTCCGGGTTCGGGCGTCACGGCACGGGCCAGGCGATCCACGGCGACCGCGGGCGTCGTGAAGTCGAGGCGCGCGTCCTCGACGCTGATCTTGGCGGCGTAGGTGACGCCGTCGGAGGGCTGCTCGACGGCACGCAGCGTGCCGTCCGCGATGCCGTCCACAGTGGACAGCAGGAGGTCGGCGCCGGAGATCGAGAGGCGGGTGAGCAGGTCGCCGGAGGTGTCGCGGTCGCGCACCTTCTCGGTCACGACGCCGAAAACCGGGCCCGCGTCGAGCTCCTTGACGATGCGGAAGGTCGACGCGCCGGTGATGTCGTCGCCGTTGCGCACGGCGGCCTGCACGGGTGCGGCGCCGCGCCAGGCGGGCAGCACCGAGAAGTGGAGGTTGACCCAGCCGTGCTTCGGGACGTCGAGCGTCCGCTGGGGCAGGAGGTTGCCGTAGGCGACGACCGGGCAGAGGTCGGGTTCCAGCGCGCGCAGGCGGTCCAGGAACTCCGGCTCGCCCGCCTTCGCGGGCGTCAGGACCTCGATGCCGTGCTCGTCGGCGAGCGCGGCCACCGGAGAGCGCTCGAGCCGGCGGCCGCGGCCGGAAGGGGCGTCGGGGCGGGTGACCACGGCGACGACGTCGTGGCGCGGGGAGTCGATGAGGGCGCGCAGCGAGGGGAGGGCGACCTCGGGCGTGCCTGCGAACACGAGACGCATGGTCAGCTGGACCTGCCGAAGAGTGGGTGCGGGCTTTGCTTCAAGGCGGGAACCGTACCGTCGAACCAGTCGGCGCGCCGGATCTCCTTCATCGCCTGCTTGCGCGTCTCGGCGTCGAGGCGGTCGAGGAACAGCACCCCGTCGAGGTGGTCGGTCTCGTGCTGGATGCAGCGCGCCAGGGTCTCGGTGCCCTCGACCTCGATCGGCTCGCCGTGCATGTTCCAGCCCTTGGCCACCACGTGCAGGTGGCGCTTGCAGTCCCATTGCATGCCGGGGATCGAGAGGCAGCCCTCAGGGCCGTCCTGCATCTCCTCGCCGACAACCTCCCACGTGGGGTTCACGAGGTGTCCCGCGAAGCCGTCGCAGTGGTAGGTGAACACGCGCAGTCCCACGCCGAGCTGAGGCGCGGCGAGGCCGGCGCCGGCCGCGTTCTGCATCGAGTCCCACAGGTCCTTGACCAGGGTGCGCAGTTCCTTGTCGAAGTCGACGACCTCGACGGCGGGGGTGCGCAGCACCGGGTCGCCGAACAGGCGGATGGGTTGGACGGTCACGCAGTGCTCCTCGTGGTGGACTGGAGGCCAGTCTACGAGGAGCGCGGTCAGTGCTCGGACGCGCTGCCGAGGAGGATCACGCCCAGCAGCGCCGCGGCGAAGTGGCCGGTGAACCGCAGGGCCGTCAGCACGGGGCGCAGCATCGCGGAGAAGTCGACGTGGGCTGCCGTGGTGTGGTGAACAGTGGTCGTCGTCATGGGGTCAACTGTGCCGTTCGAGCAGGTCAGCACACATCAGCTGGTGGTATGGACCCGGCATCGGCCCGAGGGAGGAAGATCGGGTGCAACACTCGGCCGGGAGGTGGACACCTCCTGGTCATGAGGCTGATGCGACCGAGCCGGCAGGGGGCGGCCGCCGTGCCCGACGACGCCCCGCCGGACGCCGAACTGTGGGCACGAGGCGACGAGCACGCGTTCGGTGAGCTGTACGACCGCTACGCCGAGGCGGTGTGGAACCACGCCTACCGGCTGACGGCGTCGTGGTCGACGGCCGAGGACCTGACGTCGGCGACGTTCCTGACGGCGTGGCGCCGCCGTGCGGAGATGACGCTCGTGCGGGACAGCGCGCTGCCGTGGCTGTTCACCGTCGCGGGCAACCTGGCGCGATCCGAGTTCCGCCGCAAGGCGCGGTTGTCCCGGCTGCTGCGGCGCGTCCCGAGGAACGACGTGCAGCGCGACCACGCCGACGAGGTCGCCTCGTCGGTGGACCACGAGACGAAGCTCCGGCAGGTGCTGCGGGCCGTCGAACGGCTCCCCCGCGCCGAACGCGAGGCCGTGGAGCTGGTGCTGCTCGGCGAGCTGTCCGTCGCGGAGGCCGCCGAGGCGCTGGGCGTGGCCGAGGTCAGCGTGCGCTCCCGCATCTCCCGCGCCCGCACCCGCCTGCGCAAGGCGCTCGCCGACGACTCCCTGGAGGTGCAGTGATGACCGTCGACCTGCCACCCCGCCGCGCCCTTCCCGAGGACGTCCGGGAACGCATGCGCCCGGACTTCGCCGAGGCCCCGCGCCGCCGGCACGCACCGCTGGCCGTGGCCGCCGGGGTCGCGCTGCTGGTCGCGGGCGGCGTGGCCGTCACGCGGTCGCTCGGCCACGACGTCGACCCCGGCCGGGACCGGGTCGTCGCGCCGACGATCCGCGACCTCGACCGCTGCCGCGCAGCCCTCGGGGACCAGGCCTGGTCCTCGTCCGGGATGGTCGTCTTCGGACCGCGCAAGGTGCTGGTGGGCGACGACGGCCGTGTCTGCGAGCTCACCCTGACCCGTGCCGGTTTCTCGTCGCGGGTCCCCCAGCCGGTGGAGCTGGAGGCGGGTTCGATCACCTACCGGTCGGCCAACGTCATCGTCGGCGTGCCGCCGGAGGGCACGACGGCGGTGCAGGTGCGGGTGGCGAACCCCGCGCACGGCCGCGGGCAGTCCGAAGCCGTCGTCACCCGCGACTTCTTCGTCGTCCACAACCCGCTGACCGTCACGTCCGACGAGCTGGTGTTCGACGACCGTCCCGTCACTGTCCCGCGGACCATGCGCTGGCCGGCCGGTGGCGAGGTCGACAGCTTCGAAAGCGGCGATCCCGACCCGTGGGCACCGGTCAACGTCCTCGCCCGGTGCGTCGACAGCGCGTTCATGACCGAGAACGCGAAGGCCGAGGACCTCCGGTACTGGGAACCGCTGCTCGAGTCCGGTCTCGACCGGCGCGACGCCGTGCTGGTCGCCCACCGCGGCCACGGCGAGTGGGCCTCCTGCGCCGTCTCGGAACGCCGCGTCAACGCCCTGTCGACGATCCGCACGGCTCCCGCCGATCCGAACGCCGCACAGGTCCTCGGCGGCCGCCAGGCGGGGTCCGAGTTCGTCATGATCGCGCGCACCACGCCGGCCGCGACCACCGCCGAGGTGTCCGACAGCGGCGGCCCGCCGGTGGCGGCGGACGTCGCGGACGGTTTCTTCATCGCCAGGCTGCCCCTCACCGGGGGCGAGATGATCTCGCCCGCGCGGCTGCGGCTGGTGGCCCGCGACGCCGGTAATCAGGTCGTCTACGACGGCGGCATCAGCTAGTCATGACCCATGACGTGGACCGCACCTGACGTAGTCGTGACCGAGGAATCCCCGCTGGGCGCGGAACGCCCGATGCTGGAGGCGTGGCTCGACCGCCATCGAGCCACGTTCCTGCACAACTGCGCGGGCCTCACGGGTGAACAACTGGCCACGGCGTCCGCCGAGCCGTCCGCTCTCACCCTGCTGGGCCTGATCCGGCACCTGGCCGACGTCGAACGCATGTGGTTCCGGATCCGCCTGGCGGGCCAGGACGTCGAGACCCGCCACCGCCGGCCGGACCGGCCGGACCACGCGTTCCTGGACCTCGACCCGGCACGCGCCGAGAGCGAGTACGCCGACCTCGTCGCGGAGATGGCCGAGGCCCGAGCGGCGGCGTCCACCCGCGAGCTCGACGACACCTTCGCGCACGAACGGGCCGGCGAGATGTCGGTGCGCTGGCTCTACCTCCACCTGATCGAGGAGTACGCGCAGCACAACGGCCATGCCGACCTCCTCCGCGAACGCATCGACGGCCGCACGAACCGATAGCGCACCCACGCATCCACGCAGGACGGCTGGGGTGCGGAAGTCCGC
>NZ_JBHXCW010000121.1:0-23229 GCF_042725365.1 Lentzea sp. NPDC060358
CCACCGGGGTCTCGACTTTTTTCTGCCGGCGCGCCATGACCGCCGGCCGACGTACCGGTGATCACAGCACCGAAAATCGCAGGTCGTCGTTGCATTCACCCGATCGTGGACAAGTCGTTGAATCGGACACTACGTTCACCAATCGCCGATGCTGGAGCAGAGATCCTGAAAGGCCGGAATTGGTGAACACCACTGTCGAGCAGCAGGTTCGCGAGTACTACGACCACGCCGGGCCCGCCTACCACGCGCTCATGGGGCAGTTCTGGCACCACGGCGACCTGGCGGCCGAGCGGGCGGGCCTGTCGCCGGAGGACGCGGCGAAGGCGTTGGCGCGCAAGCAGGTCGACGCGGCCGGGCTGCGGGCCGGCGGGACGGCGCTCGACTTCGGCAGCGGTGTCGGGGGCACCACGGTCTACATGGCCGAGATCGCCGAGGCGCACTTCGTCGGCATCTCCAACAACGAGTGGCTGTCGGCTCGGGCCCGCGAGTACGCCCTGCAGCAGGGGGCCGGTGACCGGACCGCGTTCCTGACCGTCGGAGACGAGGACTACAAGTCGCTCGTCTGGTGGCCGGACGGGGCGCTCGACATGGTCAGCTTCTTCGAGTCGGTCTGCCACCTGCCCGAGAAGGGCGCGTTCTTCCAGGCCGCGTTCCGGGTGCTCAAGCCCGGCGCGTGCCTCGTCGGGGTCGACTGGATCGCGCGGCCGTTCGGCGACCACCGGACGCCCGCGCAGATCGCCGAGTTCATCGGGCCGGTCGAGCGGGTCATCTCCATCCCCGAGCTCGGGACGCTCGACGGGTACCGCGACCTGATGGTGGCGGCCGGGTTCGACGTCGAGGTGTCCGAGGACCTCTACGAGGGCGTCGAGTGCTGGGGCAGCACGCCGCCCGACGACGGGCAGGGCTGGGGCGACTACGAGGGCGAGAAGAACACCGTCATCCACGACGGCAAGCGCGTGCTCGACGCCGCGCGTGCCGCCGGGGTGTTCTCGGTGGCGCGGTGGGTTGCGCGCAAGCCCGCCTGAGAGCCGGCCCGGCGCGCCGATGCGTGCCGGGCCCTTTGTCCCGGGCGGACGACTTGGCAGAGTGGCGGCTGTGGAGCAGCGGGAGATCATGCAGCGGGCGCTCGGCGTCCTGACGCTCACCTACGACGGCGCCGGCACGAACGACTACCTGCGCACGGCCCTCAAGTCGTTGCAGGAGGGCGTGTTCAGCTACGAGGTCAAGGTCGACGGCGAGCTGAACGAGGCCGGTGCGCAGGCCCTCAAGCAGGCGATGGACCAGGTGCTGTCGCAGTTCGGCTGGTTCACCGCGGGCCTGCTCTACGCCTTCCACGGCGTCGCGCAGGCCTACGAGAACGACTACGAGGACGCCGACGTGCAGGAGGTCCTGCGGCAGCTCGCGCTCAGGCTCGCCGACTGACCAGCTCCGCGCGGACGCCGTCGGAGAACGGCGTCCACGCCTGCACCGCCCACGGGCCGAAGCGCAGGTCCGTCAGCGCGACGCAGGCCGAGGCGATCTCCGGGTCGACCCAGAGGAACGTGCCGGACTGGCCGAAGTGCCCGAACGTGCGCGGCGAGTGCGCGTCGCCCGTCCAGTGCGGCGACTTGCCGTCGCGGATCTCGAAGCCCAGGCCCCAGTCGTTCGGCTTCTGCATGCCGTAGCCGGGCAGCACGCCGTTCAGGCCGGGGAAGACGACCGACGTGGCCTCGCGGACCAGTGCGGCCGACACGAGCGTCGGCGACAGCAGCTCGGCCGCGAACAGCGCCAGGTCACCGGCGGAGGACTCGGCACCGGCACCGGCCGAACCCACCAGGGCGGACGCCTTCATCCCCAGCGGCACGAACACGGCCTCGTGCAGGTACGTCGCGAACGGCATCTCGCACGCCTCGCCCACGAACGACGCCAGCACGTCGAACCCGGCGTTGGAGTAGATCCGCCGCGTGCCGGGCTCGGCCTGCACCTCGGCCTTTTCGAACGCGTAGCCGGCGGTGTGCGCGATCAGGTGCCGCACGGTGGCACCGGGCGGCCCGGCCGGCTGGTCCCACTCGACCGCGCCCTCCTCCACGGCGACTAGGACCGCGTAGGACGTCAGCAGCTTCGTGACCGACGCGAGCGGGAACACGCGCTGCTGGTCGCCCAGCGAGCCCACCACGGTCCCGTCCTGCACGACGGCCACCGCCACGTTCTCGACAGGCCACGACGCTGCTGCTTCCACGCTCCGCATGGGACAGACGTTAACGTCAGGGTGTGACAGTCCGGGAACTGATCGTCCTGGGAACGGCCAGCCAGGTCCCGACCCGCCAGCGCAACCACAACGGCTACCTGCTCAGGTGGGACGGCGAGGGCCTGCTCTTCGACCCGGGCGAGGGCTCCCAGCGGCAGATGCTGCGGGCGGGCGCGGCTGCGAGCGACATCACCCGGATCTGCATCACCCACTTCCACGGCGACCACTGCCTGGGAGTGCCCGGCATCGTCCAGCGGCTCAGCCTCGACCGGGTCCAGCACACCGTCCACGCGCACTTCCCGCGCTCGGGCGCCCACTTCTTCGAACGCCTCCGGCACGCCAGCGCCTTCTACGACGCCGCGGAGATCGCGGAGGAGCCGGTCGAGCAGGACGGCGAGTTCGCGCGCGGCGGGTTCGGCACGCTGGAGGCCTACCGGCTCGACCACGGCATCGACAGCTTCGGCTACCGGCTCGTCGAACCGGACGGCCACCGCATGCTCCCCGAGAAGCTGAAGGCCCACGGCATCCAGGGGCCGCAGGTCCGGCTGCTCCAGGCCCAGGGCGAGCTCGACGGCGTGCGGCTCGCGGACGTCAGCGAACCCCGCCGGGGCCAGAAGTTCGCCTTCGTCATGGACACGCGGCTCTGCGACAACGTCTACGAGCTCGCCGACAACGCCGACATGCTGGTCATCGAGTCGACCTACCTCGCCCGCGACACCAAACTCGCCGGCGACCACGGCCACCTCACCGCCCAGCAGGCCGCCCGCGTGGCGCGGGAGACCCACGTCCGCACGCTCGTGCTGACCCACTTCTCCCAGCGCTACGACGACCCCGCCGAGTTCCACGCCGAGGCGGCCGCGGAGTTCGACGGGGAGATCGTCATCGCGAAGGACCTGGACCGGGTCCCGGTGCCGAAGCGCGCCACTGGTCGGTGACGATCTCCTCCAGCGACGAGTGCCGCGGCTCCCAGCCCAGCGCCCGCAGCCGGGTCACGTCGGCGCGCTGGAACCGCACCTCACCGGCGTGCGCGGGCTTCCAGGTCACGTCCACCGGCCGCCCGGTCACGTCGGAGACCGCGGCCAGGACGTCCCGCACGGACGCAGGGGTCGCCCCGACGTTGTAGACCGACGACGTGCCCGCGGAACACGCCTCCAGCGCGACGACGAAAGCGGTGGCGACGTCGCGCACGTGCACGAAGTCGCGCACCGCCGTGCCGTCGCCGTAGACCTCCATCCCGGGCACCGTCCCGGCGGCGCACGCGACAGCCCGCGTGATCACCCGAGTGGTGTCCGTGTCACCTCCTCCAGCGACGTTGAAGAGACGGAGCGTGGTCGCCCCGATCTGCCCCGACCGCGCGGCCCACGCCACGAGGTCCTCGGCGGCGGCCTTGGAACCGGCGTAGGGGGAGGACGGCTCCCGGACCGACTCCTCGGTCACCGGCGCGTCCGACGGCCGGTAGACCCCGCCGGTCGAGGCGAGCAGGAAGCGTTGCCCCTTCAAGGCTTTGAGCAGGTTCAGCGTCCCGCCCACGTTCGTCTCCCAGTACGGGAGCGGGTCGAGGAACGACTCGCGGACGCGGGCCACCGCGGCCAGGTGGACGACGGCGTCCACGTCGGGCAGCTCGACCGGTTCGGACAGGCGCTGACGGAACTCCACCGGTTCATGTCCGTGAAACCGCAGCTCACGCACCACGGCCCTGCCCACGTACCCAGTGGCGCCGGTCACTAGAACTCGCACGAAGTTGACCCTAAAGGTCGACCCCGAAGGCGCCGATAACACCCGAGTGAGTTACCCCCATCGCGCTGTGCACACAAGCATCGCCGGACTCCTGCACGACCACGCCGTGCACGAGTTCAAGCGGCAGGAGTTCCTGCGCAACGTGGCCGAGATCGTGGGCGCCGCTCCCACGCCGGAGCCCGCCCCCGCGGAGCTGACCGCGCCGCTGCCGTCGATCAACCCCCGGCGCAGCTTCCTCAACCGCGTTGACCAGGTCCTCCGGGACGCGGCCCGCTCCTAGCGAGCACCTGCACCACCACGCCGCGAGGCCCCTGCCGACGGGCCCGTCGCAAGATTCATCCGGCCGTTGCCGGACCGTGCTTCGACACGCATACCGGGTGGCTCTACGCTACGCGTCACCCGGCGATCGCCGGTTCATCTTCTGCTTCTTCTCAAAGCGGGTTCTCGGCGATGAATCATGTTCTCGCAGCGCTCAACGAGCGCCTCGGCAGGTTGTTCGGTGACCGGTTGGTCGTTCTGGCCGGTGGGACGCGTCTGGCAAAGCGCGCGCATGAGCTCCATGCGCTCGGCGCCCGCCATACGCTCGTGCTCGATACCGACGATCATGCCCCGCTCCATGATTCCCAGATCGCCCGTTGGGTCTCGCTGGGCATCAAGGGCGGCTTCGTCGCCGTCGAACAGCGCCGCCTGGGCAAGCTGCTGACCAGGCCGAGCGCCGAGGTCAGGGAGATCCTGGGCGAGTTCGACGCGAACGGCGAGGCCGTCGTGATCAGCACGCCCTACAACGAGATCGGCTCCTTCCAGGGCCGCCCGGTGCTCAACGCCCGGCAGCACGACTGGGTCGAGCTCGAGAACAAGACCACCATCGACGCGCTCTGGGACGAGCTCAGCGCCCGCCGCGCGCCCGCGCTGGTGTTCGACCTCGACTTCGAACGCCTCTGGGGCGCCTCGGAGATCCTGGACCGCGGCGCGGGCGTCGTCTGGTCCGGCGACGGCCCGGCGATCAACGGCGGTGCGAACTTCGTGCGCCGCGTGCGGTCCTACGAGGAGGCCAAGGAGGCCTTCGAGGTCCTCGCGCCCAAGTGCGACCAGGTCCGCGTGATGCCGTTCCTCGAGGGCATCCCGGTCAGCGTGCACGGCATCGTGTTCCCCGACGGCACCGCGGTGCTGCGCCCGATCGAGATGGTCGTGCCGCGCCGCCAGGGCCAGGCCAAGTTCCTCTACGCGGGCTGCGCGTCGTTCTACGACCCGCCCGTGTGGATCCGCGACGAGATGCGCAACCTGGCCCGCCGCGTCGGCGAGCACCTGCGCGGCACGGTCGACTACCGCGGCACGTTCACGCTCGACGGCATCGCGACCGAGGACGGCTTCCTGCCGACCGAGATCAACACCCGCTACGGCGGCGCGATGGTCTGCTTCGAGGACGCCGTCCCGACGCTGCCGCTCGCGCTCGTCCAGGTCGCCCTGGTCGCCGGCTGGGACCTCGGCATCTCGTCGATGGAGTTCGAGGACCTGGTGCTGCAGGCCGCGGACAACCACCGCGCCGGTGCCGTGGGCGCCAACGTGCGCGCCGTGCAGCCGACCGAGGTGGACGAGCGCCGCGTGATCTTCACGGGCTGGGCCTGCCGCCTCGCGCACGCCGACGAGCCCGCGCACGCGACGCTGCGGCTGAGCCCGTCGCCGATCGGCGGCCGCCTCGACCTCGACCTGCACCGCGAGAACATGCCCGTGGGCGCTCCCGTGGCGGCGCTGACGGTCGCCGCGTTCGCGCTGGCGGACCAGGAGTGGGGCACCGGTCTCGGGGCCCTGGAGCCCGCCATCGCGGTCGAGGACACCGTTCCGGTGGAGGAGACCTTCGAAGAGGCCGTGATCGCCTAGCGCGGCCTACCAGGCGCCCTCGTCGCCGTACGCGGAGATGAGGGCGAACCGGTAGCCCATCAACGCCGCGGCGACCTCACGGGGCTCGTGCGCGGGCCGCACCAGCCCCTCGCCGAGCACCTTGGGCCGGTCGACGCCGAGCAGCTCCGGCGAGTGCCCCAGCAGCGCCGAGGCGATCTCGGCGGCGTCGGCGAGCATCTCCTCGCCGGGCAGCTCGACCATCTCGCCCATGAGCCCGCTGACGTACGACGGCAGGTTCTCCGGCACCGCGCACGCCAACGCGACGAGGCACGCCACCCGTTCCGAGGCCAGCGCCTCGAAGATCTTCGGCGCGCCCTGGGCGACGGCGTGCCGTGTCTGCGTGAGCCAGTCGGGAGCCGTGCGGGGGAGTTCGCGCCCGAGGGCGTTCCACCGCCGGTGCGTGCGCCGGCCTTCCTCGGTGAAGCCCTTGCCCGCCAACGCCATGGCGGCCAGCAGGAAGATCACCCGATCGCGCACGTCGCCCGCGACCTTGTACGACGCCCCCAGCTCCACCAGGAACGGCACGGCGCAGAACGACGCCTCGGAGACCGTGTCGTCGGTCAGCAGCCGGTCCGCGAGCGAGGAGAGCGCCGCGAGCCGCACGTCGGCACCCGGATCCACCAGGGAGCGCAGCAAGCGGGGCACCCGGCCGGCGCCGCCGCGGCCGTCGTGGACCTCGTCCCAGGAAATCCTGTCGAGTCCGCGCAACGGGTCAGGCCGTTGCCAGGCACGCGGCAGCTCCATAGGCGGGAAAGGTACGGGATGGCACGGAAAGGCCATCGGCGCCTCGCCCGTACGATCTCGCCGTGTCCTTCACGGTGGCCGACCTCTTCTCGGGTGCGGGCGGAATGAGCTTCGGCTTCCACGCCCACCGCGACTTCCGGGTGGTGGGTGCCGCCGACGCGCAGATCGGCAAGCCGAGCTCGAAGCTGGGGTCGTTGCGCTGCAACGACACGTACCGCGCGAACATCGGCGTCGACCCGCTGGAGGTCGACCTCGGCAGGGTGTCGCCGTCGGCGTTGCGCGAGGTCTGGGGTCTCAAGCGCGGTGAGCTGGACGTGCTGCTCGCCTGCCCGCCGTGCTCGGGCTTCAGCCGGATCACCTCGCAGAACCACCTGCGCGACGACCCGCGCAACTCGCTGGTCGGCCGGATCGCGGTGTACGCGCAGGAGCTGCGCCCGAAGGTCGTGCTCGTCGAGAACGCCCGCGAGCTCGTGAAGGGCAAGCAGCGCCACCACTTCGACAGCCTCGCCGAGGAGCTCACCCGGATCGGCTACTCGGTCTGGGGCGGCACGCACATGCTGTCCCGCTTCGGCCTGCCGCAGCTGCGCGAGCGGACGCTGATGGTCGCCGTCGACGGCGGGCTGCCCCTGCTGACCCTCGACGACCTGTGGGAGGGCCGGGTGATCCGCCCGGTCGCGATCACCGTGCGGCGCGCGATCGGCAAGCTGCCCGTCCTCGAGGCGGGCGCGGCCGACCCGGACGACCCCATTCACGTGTCGCCGACCTTTTCCCAGGGACGCAGTCTGGAAAGGATGCGCGCGATTCCCGCGAACGGCGGGTCGTGGGCGGATCTGCTCCGCTCACCGGAGACCGCCAAGTTGTTGAATCCTGCACAACACAAGATCGTCGAACAGCAGAACTGGGGTTCGCACCCCGATGTCTACGGTCGCATGTGGTGGGACGAACCGGCGCGGACGATCAAGAGGGAATGCGGCCACGTCGGAAACGGCCGCTACGCCCACCCCGTCCAGCACCGGCTCTGCACGGTCCGCGAGATGGCTCTGCTGCAGGGGTTTCCCCGGCAGTTCCGGTTCGACGTCTCGATTCTCGGGAACGCCTACCGGCACGTGGGCGACGCCGTTCCGCCGTTGATCGCCTATCAGCTGGCGGGGCTCACCAGGTGGATTCTCACCGGCCGCCGGCCGGAGCCCCGCGAGATGTGCCTGCGCGGCACGTCGCTGCGTCCCGGCGACATTCGTCCGGTGGAAGTTACCGAATTGGTCGCCTGACCGTTGAACCGCGCTCGGTGATCATCCGTAGCGGACGCGGCAATTGGTAACTGTTGGGCAACGAATCTAACGTCACCTGACAAAATGAATGCATCGCGTGCCTATCCACTGTGGACACGCTGAGTAGCTTTTCGCTGGTCACGCCTGGTGTAGAACCGCGTCCACACCTCACTCTTACGTGTGACACCCCATCGGTTAGTGTCCGGTCGCTTCCTGTCGGTTCAGTGTCGACGTAGACGTGCCGACCGTCCCGACGGATGACTGACTTCCCGCCGCGTTCGGGTCAACTTCACGCGCTCAAGGAGACTTATGGCTTCCCGGTTGAGGATCGGCGCGGCGCTGCTCGGCGCCACCGCCGCCCTGTCGTTCTCTGCCCTTCCGGCCCACGCCGAAGTCAAGATCACGCCGGACCGCGGCGGCCAGGAGCAGGGCCACGACGTGTGGCTCAAGGACGGCGACAAGGACCAGAAGCAGGGCACCTCGGTCATCAAGCTCCGCATCGAGGACGACAAGGACCGCACCAACGTCCTCGCCTACTGCGTCGAGCTGCCCACGCCCCTCAAGGACGGCGACGTCCTCAAGGAGGTGCCGTGGGACAAGCACCCCAACCCGAACACCAAGTTCAAGGGTGAGAACCCCGGCAAGGTCCTCTGGATCCTGAACCGGTCCTACCCGAACAAGTCGGTCGAGGACATCCGCAAGACCTTCGGCATCGACAAGCTCGACAAGAAGGACGTCATCGCCGCCACGCAGGCCGCGCTCTGGCACTTCTCGGACAACGCCGAGCTCGACGTCAAGGGCAAGAAGAACGACGCCGAGGTCGTGGCGCTGTACAACAAGTTCGTCGCGGACGCGAAGGTCGAGGAGGCGCCGAAGCCGACCCTCGAGATCGACCCGGCCTCGCAGTCCGGCAAGGCCGGCCAGAAGATCGGCCCGTTCAAGGTCACGACCACGGCCACCGAGGTCAAGGTCACCGCGAACCTGCCCGAGGGCGTCACCCTCGTCGACGGCTCCGGCAACCCGCTCGCCGTGCAGAAGAAGAACGACGGTCTCGCCGTGCAGGGCACCGGTGACAAGGTCTCCGAGTTCTTCGTGAACGTGCCGGAAGGCGCGAAGGACGGCCAGGCCACCTTCAAGCTCTCGGCCGAGGCCGAGATCGCGCTGGGCCGCCTGTTCGTCTCGCACAACGGCCAGGACGACAACGTCGCGCAGTCGCTCGTCGTCGCGCAGCCGCAGAAGGCCAAGGTCCAGAAGGAAGCCAAGGCCGACTGGAAGACCCAGGTCGTCCCGACCCAGCCGTCGTCCACCACGCCGACCACGCCGTCCTCCTCGGCGGCCCCGTCGTCGTCCACCCCGGTGACGCCGTCCTCCACCACCCCGGCCAACCCGGCTCCGGGTGGCAGCGGTGACGACGACCTGGCCTCGACCGGTGCCTCGATCCTGTGGCCGCTCGTCGGTGGTCTGGTGCTCGTCGGCGCCGGTGTCGGTGCGATGTTCGTGGTGCGCCGCAAGAAGGCCGGTGCCTGACAGCTCTAGCACCCCCTAGACGAACGCCCCCAGGTTCCGCGCCGGTCCTGGGGGCGTTTGCCGTGTGCGGAGGGACCTCCGGCGTCCCGCGTTTCGCGCGGCCGAGTCGTCCGGGCGCGGATAGCGTGATCGCGGCTATCAACACGCGGGGCTCGCTCGGGTACCCTGCGTCAGGAGCGGAGGAGCACCACATGAACTTCGACGAGATCAAGAACAAGGCGCTCGACCTGGCCGAGCAGAACCACGAGAAGGTCGACCAGGGCATCGACGCCGCAGCGGGCTTCGTCGCGGGCAAGTTCGGTCACCAAGAGCAGGTCGACTCGGTCGCCGAGAAGATCAAGGACATCCTTCCAGGTGGATGAGTGAACTCCTTCAACACCACTGACGCAGGGCGGGTCGCCTCCACCGAAGAGACCCGCTCTCCTTCTGCGCGCCGGCCGGAGATGATCACCTGGCAGGGCCTGCACGAGCCGCGGCTCGAACAGGTCCGCCTGCTGCTGTCGAACGACCAGCGCCTGCGCGCGTCCGGTCGTCTCGTCGCGGCCGGTCCCGACGAGCAGTTCAACGCCTCCTTCGAGGTGTCCGTCGGCGAGAGCGGCCAGGTCACCCGCCTGCTGCTGCGCACGGCCACCGTCCTGGAGGAGCGCCAGTGCGCGCTCTCGCGAACAGAGGACGGCGCCTGGCTGGTCGACCACGGCCAGGGCAGCAAGCGCGAGACGTTCAACGACGCCCTCGACGTCGACGTCCAGTTCGCCGTGCTGTTCAACGCCATCCCGATCCGCCGCCTGGGCCTGCACCGGGAGCCGTCCGAGCACGCGCTGCCCGTCGTGCGGGTGTCGCTGCCGGACCTGTCGGTCCGCGCCGTGACCCAGACCTACAAGACGGTGTCGGTGGGCGACGACGTCTCGGTGGTCCGGTTCAAGAGCGGCGGGTTCGAGCAGAACATCAAGGTGGACCCGAACGGCCTGGTGGTCGACTACCCGCTGATCTCGAAGCGGATCTAGAAGCCCTCCGCGGAGCACTTCCTTCGCGGCGAGGCGCCGCCGAACGACGGAAGTGCCTCGCCGTGGTCCGAGCCGGTCGCTGGCTACGCTCCAGAGCATGCCCGGAGGCCGACTCACCCAGCAGGAACGCCGCCAGATCGCGACCGGCCTGGCCGACGGCCTCGCCTACGCGGAGATCGCGCGCGGCCTGCGACGCCCCACCTCGACGGTGACCCGCGAGGTCATGCGCAACGGCGGTCCGGCCGGCTACAAGGCCGATCTCGCGCACCTCGCCACCGAACGCCGGGCCCAGCGGCGCAAGCCCTCGTCGGCCAGGAGCCGGCAGGCGCCCGGCCGCGCCGACGGCCGCGACCCCGAGGCGGTGCGCGCGTTCGAGGAGGCGTTCTCCGAGATCTTCATCGCCCAGGGGCTGCCGAAGATGACGGCCAGGGCGCTCGCCAGCCTCTACGCGACCGACTCGGGCAGCCTCACGGCGTCGGAGCTGGTGGGGCACCTGCAGGTCAGTCCGGCATCGGTGTCGAAGGCCATGTCGTACCTGGAGAGCCAGGGGCTGATCGGCCGCGTGCGCGACGAGCGGCGCCGCGACCGGTACGTCGTCGACGAGGGCGACATCTGGTACCAGTCGATGATCGCGAGCGCCGCCGGCACGACGCGGCTCGCCGACGCGGCACGGCAGGGCGTGAGCAGCCTCGGGCCCGGCACCCCGGCCGCCACGCGGCTGGAGAACATCTCGCGGTTCCTCGACTTCGTGTCCGAGAGCATCGTCCGCGCCGCCGAGCAGGCGCGGGACATCCTCCACCCGAAGCCCTGAACCGCCGGTCCTAGACGCGCACGGCCACCGCGACGCCCTGGCCGACGCCCACGCACGCCGCCGCGATGCCGACGCCGCCGCCGCGTGAGCGCAGGTGGCGGCAGAGGTCCACGATCACCCGCGGCATCGAGGCGCCGAGCGGGTGGCCGTACGCGATCGCGCCGCCGTGGACGTTGACCTTCTCGCGGTCGATCTCCGGCAGGTGGTGCAGCACCGACAGCGCCATCGCGGCGAACGCCTCGTTGATCTCCCACAGGTCGATCTCGGACGCTTCGAGGTGCAGGCGCCCCAGCAGCTTCCTGATGGCCGAGACGGGCGCGATCGTGAACCGGTGCGGTTCCTCGCCGGTCGTCGCGCTGCCCAGCACCTCGCCCAGCGGGTCGACGCCCAGCTCCTCGGCGATCGCCTCCGTGCCGAGCAGGGTCGCGAGCGCGCCGTCGTTGAGGGGGGAGGCGTTGCCCGCCGTCACCGAGCCGTTGTCGGAGAACGCGGGCTTGAGCTTGGCGAGCTTCTCGACGCTGGTGTCCGCGCGGACGTTCTCGTCGCGGCGGATCGCGGTGCCGTCGGGGAGCTGCACGGGGAACGCGAACCCCTCGTGCACGCCCGCGTCCCACGCCGCCGCGGCGCGCCGGTGCGAGCGCAGGGCGAAGGTGTCCATCTGGTCGCGGGTGATGCCGAGCTCGTGGGCGACCGTCTCGGCGGCCAGTCCCAGCGGCACGGTGTAGTGCTTCGGCATCCGCGGGTTCACCAGCCGCCAGCCCAGCGCCGTCGACACGGTCTCCATGCGGTCGGGGAACGCCCGGTCCGGCCGGGCCGTCACGAACGGCGCCCGCGACATGCCCTCGACCCCGCCGGCCACGACCAGGTCGGCGTCGCCCGAGGCCAGCGCCCGCGCGCCTTGGACGATCGACTCTCCGCCGGAGGCGCACAGCCGGTTCAGCGTCACGCCCGGCACCGAGACCGGCAGGCCCGCCAGGAGCGCGGCCATGCGCGCCACGTTGCGGTTGTCCTCGCCGGCGCCGTTCGCGTCGCCCATCAGCACGTCGTCGATGCGCGCGAGGTCGAGGTCGGGGTGGCGGCGCAGCAGGTCGACGATCGGCAGTGCGGCGAGGTCGTCCACCCGGATGCCGGACAGGCCGCCGCGGTAGCGGCCGAACGGCGTGCGGGCGGCGTCGATGATCAATGCACGGGCCATGCACCCATCTTGGCGGCACTCAGGCCTTGAGCAAAAAGGGGACGTAACCCGTTTCGGGGTGCACCTCCGAGTCGGTGCTGAAGGCCTTCACCTCGATGGCGTGCGCACCGGCGCTCATCGACCCCGTGTTCAGCGAGATCCGCCACCGGCCCGCGCCGGCCGGTCCGTCGGCGGTCGTGGGCACGGTCGCCACGTGCGTGCCGTCGATCCGGACCTCGAACCCGGCGAGGCCCGCCACGGCCGGGTCCAGCGCGGCGACGCGGACCTCCAGCACCACGCGGCCGCGGGTGAACGCGGCGCCGTTCTCGATCGGCTGGCCGCTCGCGTCCAGGACCTCCGGGACCGGGTCGGCGAGCGCCGGCCGGGCGTCGACCAGGGGAGTACCGGGCTCGCGGTGCAGCGGACTCCTCGCGCCGGTCAGCTCCACGTCGGTGTGGGTGACCTGGATGCGTTCGGTGGTCGGCAGCTCCACCCGCAGGGCGTCGGTGAAGGCCTCCCTCGGCAGGTCGGCGACGGCCGGGTACTCGGCTCCCGGCTTCCACGGCGTGCCCTCGACGGCCGGTCTCAGCGGCGTGTCCACGCCGTTGATCTTCACCGCGGCGAGCGCGGGGCTCTCCTGGGCCGGTATCAGCGCGATGCGGAGCTGACCCGCGGTGACCCCCGCGATCGGACGGGCGTCGATGCTCGCCGGGCCGTCGACGCGGACCTGCGGCGTGGGCGAGGCGGGCGGCGCGTCGGCCTGGGCAGCGCGGTAGCCGACGAGGTCGACGCCCGCGCGGACCCGGTCGCCCGCGAGCGCCGCGACCCCTATCAGCGCCGTGGCCTCGCGCCACTGCGGGACGAACGGCGAGGTGGCGACGACGTCGCCGTCGCGCTCGAGCCGCACGCCGTTCGACGTCAGCACGACCTCCCAGCGCACGGACACGCCCGGCAGTGCGGCGGGGACGGCCTTGGTCGCGGTGCCGTTCGGGGCGAGCTCGACGAGCGAGTTGCCGGCGACGTCGGTCGAGACGGTCGCGCGGACCGCGTTCGGCGGCACCGGGTCGCCCTGGACGCTCACCGGGCCCGGCACGAGGTCGAGCACCAGCTTGCCACCGCTGCCGGGGGCGTCGGTCTCGATCACGAACCGGCTCTCATTGTCGCCGCGCACGAACGGCGTGCGCGACCTCAGCGTCACCGCGCGCGTGCCGCAGCTGCTGCTGATCACGAGCCGGTCGTGGTCGTCGGCGTCGCCCGAGGTCGCACGGGCGCAGTCGGTGCGCTTGGAGAGCCGCCACCGCTGCAGGTCGGGTTCGTCGGAGCCGTCGAAGCGGTCGACGAACGAGTAGGGCGCGTTGTCGGCGTTCGGCGTCGCACTGGTCCGCGCGGGCTGGGAGTACTGGCCGAACGCGTCCACGGCGCGGATCTCGACCTGCTGCTCGCGCCCGTTCTCCAGGCCGTTGAGCTGGGTTCCCGGGCGCGTGACGAGCTTCGTGCGGTCGCCCCAGCGCACCTCGTACGCGGGTGCGTCGCCGCTCCAGGTGAGCGTGACCCGGTGGTGGCCGCCGCGCGCGACGACGTTGCCCGGTGTGGCCGGCCGGCCCTGCGGACCCGGCACCAGCACCTGCTCCGCGACGAACGGCTTGAGCTTCGTCGGCGGCGGGGGAGCCGTGGGCAGGTCGGAGCCGGCCCCGCCGGTGTCGCGCAGCAGGACCACGCCGACCACCAGCGCGAGGCCCGCGACGGCGAAGGCGACCCGCTTCACAGCTGTCACGCTAGGGCGTTCACCCAAGCTGGAACACGGTTTCGGTGGTAACGGGTTCGCCATGATCAGCCGGAAGGACGCTGAGCTCGAGCCGCGAAGGCGAGCCGGGGGCGAGGTTCTTCGCGTCGAGCCAGAACTCGTGCCGTCCGGGAACGGCCTCGCCCTGCTCGTTCGTGGGCAGCGCGACGATCCGCCTGCCGTCGAGTTCGAGCTCGATGCCGCGGTGCCCGATGTCGTTGACCTCGGCCGTGACGAGGACGCGTCCCGTGCGCGGCAGCTTCTGCGGCGGCTTCGTACCGTCCTCGTGCATGACGTGGAGCCGGGGCGCGCCGGTCTTGATGCCGCCTGGCCGGTCCGCGAGCCGGGGCAGCGCCCGCGGGCGGCTCTCGGGCTTGCGGATGACGACGAGCTGGGCCTCCTGCGCCGCCGCGACCTTCTTCGCGGCGAGCGCGACGTCGGTGATCCGGACCCGGTTGCCGGGTTCCGGCGTGACGACCTTCGCCGCGATCGCGTCCGGGGGGACCTCGGTGTCCCGCACGAGCGGGATGACCTCGGTGGGCACGACGCGTTCGGGCACGCCGCCGACGCCGAACGCGTCGAGGAAGCCGCCGCCGTCGATGCGGATCCGCGGGTGCACGAGCGGGCTGCCGAGCGCGACCGGCTCGTAGGCGACCACGACGCCGTCGCGCAGCGCCACCACCGCGTCCGGCAGCACCCGCATCTCCCACCGGTGCCGCACGCCCGCGACGAGCCCGGTGATCTGCGAGTCGCCGAGCGGGACCTGCTTGCCGGTGCGGGGCAGGTCCGGGTCCGCGATGATCCGCGTGCCCTGCGTCGTGATGTCGAGGCTCACCGCGCCCTTGGGCTGCGCGTCGGTGTCCCGCAGGTACTGCCACGGGTCCGGCAGCATCGTGAGCCGCACGTGGCTCGACTCGACCGCCCCGGCGACGCTGATGATCGCCCGGCCGGTCGCCCCGTCGGCCGCGGGCAGGCCGAACCGGATGGGCGTGTTCGACTGGAACGCCGCCATCGGGCAGTCGACGTCCACGCGCTTGCCCGACCCGAACGGCCGCAGTCCCAGGCACTCCGGCTCCGCCTCGACGCGCCACTTGCGCGGGTCGAGCGCCTCCGGTCCGTCGAACCGGTCCGCCTGCCCGACGAGCTGGTCGTCCCACCGGTCGTCGTAGAGGTCCGCGGGCGTCGCGGCGATCTTGAGCGGCTCCGACCGCCTGCCGGTCGCGCTGACCGCCCGGATCTCGACCTCGGTCTCCTCGTCGGGGCTCAGCCCGGCGAGCTCCACCTCGGGGCCGGGCACGAGCTGCCGGTTGCCGTTCCAGCGCACCTCGTAGGCCGACGCGGACCCGTTCCACGCGACCTGCAGCGCGTCGGCGTCCAGCGCCTGCGCCCTCGCGTTGGCGGGTCTCGTCGGTTCCTGCAGCGCGACCACCTCGACACCGTCGGCGATCTCGCGCTCGAGCGTGCCCGGCGCGTCACCCGCCCGCAGGGCCACGACGGCACCGACGACGAGCGCGAGTCCACCGAGTCCACCGGCGAGCGTTCGTCGATCCACCGGGTGACCTTACGACGTTTCCGCTGAGGCGGTGCTGCCGTTCAGACCAACCACACGCCCGCCGCGCGACCCGAGGTTGCGCAGCGCGGCCAGCGCGCCGGGCTTGGTGAGGTCGATCGTGACCGAGGTGCGTTTCGGCTGGTTGACCAGCACGTTCCGGCCGTCGTGACCGGCCTCGATGGTCTTCGCGAGCCCGCCGGTCGACGCGAGCGAGCCCCGTGCGGCCCCGAGCCGACCGAGCGCGTCGTCGACGGCCGTCAGCAGCGCGTCCCGGTTGCCCTCGCACATCGCGCGGACCAGTTCGGGCCGGCTGCCCGCGACCCGCGTGCCGTCACCGAAGCTGCCCGCCGCGAGCGCCATGGCGAGCGGTCCGCCGTCCGCGCCGACCGCGGCCAGGATCGCCGCCATGACGTGCGGCAGGTGGCTGATCCGGGCCACGGCGCCGTCGTGCTCCTCCGGCGTCGTGGGCACGACGTGCGCCTTCAGGTCCAGCGCGAACTGCATGACGTCGTTGAGGTGGTCGTCCGCCTCCTCGGGCGTGACGACCCAGGCGGCGCCCTGGAAGAGGTCGGCGCTGCCCGCGGCCCAGCCGCTGCGGCTGGTGCCCGCCATGGGGTGCCCGCCGACGAACCGCACGTTCCTCGCGTACCGGTGCACGGCGTCGTGGACGGGCCCCTTCACGCTGGTCACGTCCGTGAGACGGGTGCCCTCGGGCACCTTGCGCAGCAGGTCGGGCAGCGCCGGCAGCGGCACGGCGAGGACGACGAGCGCCTCGGGGTCGCGGCGCAGGGCCTCGTCCACCGACGTGATGTCGAAGCCCTCGGCGCGAGCCGCGTCCGCGTCCTCCCTGCTCGCGGTCGCACCCCACACCGTGCGCCCGGCAGCCTTGGCGGCCCGCAGCACGGAGCCGCCGATCAGTCCCAGTCCGATCACGCACACGTCTCGCACGGCGCCCATCATTCCGTGTGAGGGGTGCTGGGACTAACAGCGTCCCTCGGGTGCCGAACAGCTCACCTCAGCGCGTCGAGCGCGAACGCCGCGTACATCGCCACCCCGTGCTCCATCGCGGCCTCGTCGAACAGCACCCGGTTGGAGTGGTTCGGCGCCGCGTCCTCCAGTTCGATGCCGCGCGGGCAAGCGCCGAGGAACGCCAGCGCGCCCGGCACCCGTTGCAACACGTAGGAGAAGTCCTCCGCACCCATCAGCGGGTCCTGCATCGGCTCGCTCCACGACGGACCCATCGCCTGCGCGGCCAGGTCGACGACGTGCTGACCCACGACGTCGTCGTTCACCGTCACCGGGTAGCCCGGCTCGATGCTGACCTCGGCGTGGCACCCGTAGGCGGCGGCCGTGTGCTTCACGGCCTGCTTGAGCTCCTTGTGCACGAGCGCGCGCGTGGCTTCCGAGAGCGTCCTGATCGTCCCGTCGAGCGTGGCGACCTCGGGGATGATGTTGGTCGTCGTGCCGGCATTGATCTGCGCGACCGTCACCACGGCCGGTTCGTGCACGCTGACCCGCCGGCCGAGCATCGTCTGGACCGCCCCGACCATCGCCGCGGCCGCCGGCACCGGGTCCAGCGCGTTGTGCGGCATCGCGCCGTGCCCGCCGCGGCCCTTCACGTGGACGTGGAACGTGTCCGCGGACGCCATCATCGGCCCGGGCCGGCACGTGACCACACCGGACTTCATCGTCGAGGTGATGTGCAGCGCGAACGCCTTCTCCACGCCGCCGTCCAGCAGACCTTCCTCGATCATGTACCGCGCGCCGTGGTAGCCCTCCTCGCCCGGCTGGAACATGAAGAGGACCCGCCCGCGCAGCGCGTCGCGCCGGTCCGCCAGCAGCCGCGCGGACGACGCCAGCATCGCCACGTGCGTGTCGTGCCCGCAGGCGTGCATGTTCCCGTCCACTTCGGACGCGAACGGCAGCCCGGTCTCCTCCTGCAACGGCAACCCGTCCATGTCGCCGCGCAGCAGCACCGTCGGCCCCGGCCGCTCGCCCTCCAGCACCGCCACGACCGACGTCGTCGACTCGCCTTGAGTGACCGTCAGCGGCAGCCCCTCCAGCGCGTGCAGGATCGCCGCCCGGGTCTTGGGGTTCTGCAACCCCTGTTCCGGCTGGCGGTGGACCTGCCTGCGCAGCGCCACCGTGCGGGGCTGCAGTGCGCGCGCCCCTTCGAGCAGTCCGACGAAACGGGGGTCCGGCGTTGATGTGCTCATCTCTCGATAGTGGCACCACCTCGGCTACCGGGAAGGTCGTCTGGGCCCTACGGTGTGCTCATGACACAGCAGGAGCCGGTCAACGGCTTCGCGGTCGCGGTCGTCCGGGAGGACGGCCGCTGGCGGTGCAGCAGGATGGACAGCTCCGCGCTGTCGGAGCTGGACGCGGCGATCACGGAGCTGCGCCAGCTGAGGTCGACCGGAGCCGTGTTCGGCCTCCTCGCCGTCGACGACGAGTTCTTCATCGTCCTGCGCCCCGTGCCGGGCGGCGTGGCCCTGCTGCTGTCGGACGCGGCCGCCGCCCTCGACTACGACATCGCCGCCGACGTCCTCGACCTGCTGCGCGTCGAACCCCCGGACGACGAGGACAACGAGATCTGGCCGGAGGGCGACCTCGGCGTCCTGACCGATCTGGGCATGCCCTCGCACGAGCTCCAGATCATCGTCGACGAGGTGGACCTCTACCCGGACGAGCAGCTCCAGATGATCGCCCAGCGCATCGGCTTCATCGACGAGCTCACCAAGCTCCTCGACACGATCCAGGCGTGAACGTCCCACCGGAGGACATGGTCCGAGCCGCGCTGAAGGCGGCCGCGTCCTCGGGCGCCGACGTCCCGATCGGCGCCGTCGTCTTCGCCCCGGACGGCACGGTCCTGGCCGACGCCTGCAACGCCCGCGAGGCCCTGGGCGACCCGACCGCCCACGCCGAGGTCCTGGCCCTGCGCACGGCGGCCTCCCGCTTCGGCGACGGCTGGCGCCTCGACGGCTGCACCCTGGCGGTCACCCTGGAACCGTGCACGATGTGCGCCGGCGCCCTGGTCCTGGCACGTGTTTCTCGTCTCGTCTTCGGCGCCTGGGAGCCCAAAACCGGGGCCGTGGGGTCCCTGTGGGACGTCGTGCGCGACCGCCGGCTCAACCACCGGCCGGAGGTGCAGGGCGGCGTGCTCGAGCAGGAGTGCGCTGACCTGCTGGAACGCTTCTTCCGGACCCAGCGTTAACCCGGTGGATCGGGCTGTGTATTGTTCTTACCGGTGGCGTGTCCGAGCGGCCGAAGGAGCACGCCTCGAAAGCGTGTGAGGTGCAAGCCTCCGTGGGTTCAAATCCCACCGCCACCGCTGACGAAGGGCCCCGGATCTGATCCGGGGCCCTTTTCGCATCTCTAGAACCGCACCCGGTCCAGCATCAGGTCCAGCAGCTCCCGGTCCCCGAACACCTCCAACCCGTCAACGGACCGCCGCCGATAGACCGCGAGAACCAGCTCCACGACCGGCCCGCGCACCGCCACCGACGCCTTCTCGTGCCCCTCCCGCACCACCGGCGCAGCGCCCGTGAAATCGATCACGAACTCCGCGTCCACATCGGTCGCATGCAGGTGCACGGTCCCGGTGCCGGCAAGCGGCGCGGTCTCGGAAGGCCACCGCTGGAACGCGTACGGCACCGCTAGACCGGTCCACTCGCGCAACGTGTCCTGGGCGATCTCGGTGTCCAGCGAGTACGGCACGCCCAGCGCGGCGAAGGCGTCCCACCGGTGCACGGCGGTCTCGTGCGTCATGCGGCGCGACCACACGCGCGGGCCCGGGAAGCCGTTGACCGGGGCGATCATCTCCTCCGGGTCGACCTCGCCGAGCACCTCGGACAGCGACGCGGCGCCTTCTCGCAGCCACGGGATCAGGGTGGAGGCCGGTTCACCCACATACGACGACAGGTCGTGCGCCCTGTTGCGGGAGAAGTCGATCTCCGGCAGCCTCTCGCGCAGCATCGAGTCGGCCCAGCGGTGGGCGTGGCCCAGGTGGCGCAGCAGTTGGTTGAGGGTCCAGTCCGGGATCGACGGCACCTGAATGCCCAGGTCAGCGTCGTCCAGGGACGCGACCAGGAGTTCGGTCTGGTTGATGATCTCGGCGCGGCGGCGCTCGTAGCTCGGAATCCCCATGCCCTACAACGTAGGGACGCCGGCCAGCGCCTGGGAGGGGCCCACCGGCCGGCGTTCCGGGGATGAGCATACACCATGATCGAACACTTGTTCGAGTGATGATTGATGGGCCAACCGGTTAACCGTTAGTAACAACGCCTACCAATGATCACTCGATCGGGTAAGGATGCGTCGGTCCGCCGCATCCCCTGGAGGAAGTTTTGAGACCCACCCTGCCCGTCGTCGGGACAGCAGTGGCGGCCCTCGTGCTCGCCGCCGCGCCCGCTGTCGCAGCACCCAGCGCCGACGCGCTGATCTCCGAGGTCTACGGGGGCGGCGGCAACTCCGGCGCCACCCTGACGCAGGACTTCGTCGAGCTCGCCAACAAGGGCGCGACCGCGTTCGCCCTCGACGGCCTCAGCGTCCAGTACATCTCGGCCAGCCCCGGCGCGAGCACGCAGTGGGGCGTCACCCCCCTGACCGGCTCGATCGCGCCCGGCAAGACGTTCCTCGTCGCCGAGGCCAAGGGCACCGGCGGCACCGTCGAGCTGCCCGCCCCGGACGCCACCGGCACCCTCGCCATGAGCGCCACCGGCGGCACCATCGCGCTGGTCACCGGCACCACGGCCCTCACCTGCAAGACGGCCGCCGACTGCGCCGCCGAGCCGCGGGTCAAGGACCTCGTCGGCTACGGCACGGCCGCGGTCCGCGAGGCCACCGCGACGGGCGCGCTGAGCAACACCACCTCGGCGTCGCGCAAGACCGGTCTCCCCGACACCGACGACAACTCCGCGGACTTCGCGGTCGGCGCCCCGACCCCGACCAACTCCCAGGGCGAGACCCCGGGCGGCGGCGACCCGGACCCCGATCCTGATCCCGACCCCACCCCCGGCGACAAGCGCATCCGCGACATCCAGGGCATCACGCGCGTCTCGCCGCTGGTCGGCCAGAAGGTCACCAACGTCCCCGGCGTCGTCACCGGCACCCGCGCCACGGGCGACCGCGGCTTCTGGATCCAGGACACGAACCCCGACAACGACCCGCGCACCAGCGAGGGCGTCTTCGTCTACACGGCCGGCAGTGCGCCGACCGCGGCCGTCGGCGACAGCGTGCTCGTCAGCGGCACGATCGCGGAGTACCGGCCGGGCGGTGAGACGGGCTCCAACCAGACCCTCACCGAGATCACCTCGCCCACCACGATCACGCTGTCGAAGGGCAACGCCGTCCCGGCGCCCGTCGTCGTGAAGAACGTCCCGGCCGGCTACCTGCCCGCGCCCGGCGGCAGCATCGAGCAGCTCCCGCTGGAGCCCGCGAAGTACGGCCTCGACTACTTCGAGTCGCTCGAGGGCACGCTCGTCCAGGTCGACGACGCCCGCGTGGTCGGCCCGAGCAACACCTTCGGCGAGGTCTGGGTGACGGTGAACCCCGACCAGAACCGCACCCAGCGCGGCGGCACGATCTACACCGGCTACGACCAGCAGAACAGCGGCCGGCTGAAGATCAAGACCGCGGGCACGCTGCCCGCCGCGAACGTCGGCGACGTGTTCGCCGGCGCGACCGTCGGTGCGATGGAGTACACGAACTTCGGCGGTTACACCCTGGCGGCGCTGACCCTCGGCACCCACACGTCCTCCAACCTGCAGCGCGAGATCACCGCGCAGCAGAAGGAATCCGAGCTCTCGGTCGCGACCTACAACGTCGAGAACCTCGACCCGTCCGACCCGCAGGAGAAGTTCGACCGGCTCGCGGACGGCGTCACGACCAACCTGCGCAGCCCGGACGTCGTCGTGCTGGAGGAGATCCAGGACAACAACGGCGCGACCAACGACGGTGTCGTCGCGGCGGACCAGACGCTGCAGAAGTTCTCGGACGCGATCGTCGCCAAGGGCGGCCCGCGCTACCAGTGGCGCCAGATCGACCCGGAGAACCTCAAGGACGGCGGCGAGCCCGGCGGCAACATCCGCGTCGGCTTCTTCTTCAACCCGCAGCGGGTGTCCTTCGTGGACCGTCCCGGCGGCGACTTCAAGACGCCCGTCCAGGTCGTGAAGAAGAACGGCCGCGCCGCGCTTTCCGCGTCACCGGGCCGGATCGACCCGCTGAACGACGCGTGGACCGCGAGCCGCAAGCCGCTCGCCGGCGAGTTCAAGTTCCGCGGCCGCACGGTCTTCGTCGTCGCGAACCACTTCAACTCCAAGGGTGGCGATGAGGCCATCCACGGCCGCAACCAGCCGCCGACCCGGTCGTCGGAGGTGCAGCGCGCCAAGCAGGCCGCGTCGCTGAAGGCGTTCACGGAGCAGATCCGCGCGATCGACAAGGGCGCCAACGTGGTGCTGGCGGGCGACCTGAACGACTACCGGTTCTCGCCCGCGCTCAAGACCCTGACCGGGGACGGCAACCTCAGGGCGCTGATCGAGACGCTGCCCGTGTCCGAGCGGTACAGCTACGTCTTCGAGGGCAACTCGCAGACGCTCGACCACCTCGTGATGAGCAAGAACATCACGCGGTTCAGCTACGACGTCGTCCACATCAACGCCGAGTTCGCCGACCAGGCGAGCGACCACGACCCGCAGATCGTCCGCGCCCGCCCGTCCACGGGTGACGCGAACGTCGACAAGATCGTGTTCGCCCTCGAGGACATCCTCGACTGCCTGAAGAAGTAGCGACCCGCCGCCGTCGCCGCGTCAGCCAGACGACGCGGCGGCGGCAGCGGCCGTCGCCGCGGTGACCCCGGCCTGGATGGCCTGGATCGCCTTGCGCACGGCGTCACCGGCCCAGTTGCCGGAGGCGATCTCCTTGGCCCGCTGCTTCAACTCGCGCTTGTCGCCCTCGAACACCCTGTGCACGCCGTTGGCCGCGTGCAGCAGCGTGATCAACGACCCCGTGCGCGCATCCGCCCCGCGGTACCCGAGAGCGACCTCGCCGACCGCCTTGCGCACCTCCGCGTACACGGCCTCGTCGGCGATCGCGTAGCTGCGGCCGGGGAAGATCCCGAGCACCTTGCGCGCCTCCACCTGCACGACACCACGTGCCTCCAGACCCGAGACCACGTTGTCGCGCACGCGTTTGCGCAGCCGCTCCACCGCCTTCTGCGGACTCATCGGCTTGTCGATCCTCGTCACGGACTCCTGCAGCAACGGGTCCGTCAACGGCGCGGGATCGACGACCTGGAGCTTCTTGCCGCCGGGCTCGAACGCGACGCGGCCCGAGTTCACCAGCTCGATGAGCACGGCCCCCGCGAGCGCGTTCTCCGCCGACGTGGAGTCGACGTGCAGCTTTCCGGTCTGCTGGTTGATGAACAGCAGCATCAGCTCTTCGTGCAGCATCGTGCAACCGTAACGCCAGAAGGGGGCCGAACATAGAGGTTCGGCGACCAAAGCT
>NZ_JBHXCW010000122.1:0-23180 GCF_042725365.1 Lentzea sp. NPDC060358
GTCCCGGCCCGCCGTCCTCACGGGACGATGAGCGCCTTCACGACCCGTTGCGCCGCAACGTCGTCCAGCGCGTCCTGGGCGTGGGCGAGGTCGTACTCGCCGCTGATGAGGTCGGTCCACGGGAACCGGCTCGCGTACTTCGCCATCACCTGCACCGAGCGGTAGACGTGCCCGACGTCGCTGCCCCAGCACCCGCGGACGTCGAGGTGCTTCTGGTTGAGGTCGAGGTGCGGGTTGAACGTGGCGTCGCCCGCGTTGGTGTACTGGCCGACCACCACGTACCGGCCGGCGTCCCTGGTGAGGCGCATGCCCTCCGGGACGGCCGCCGGGACGCCGGTCGCCTCGATGGTGACGTCGGCTCCCCTGCCGCCGGTGAGCTCGCGGACGGCCCGCACCCGCTCCTCCGGCGTGGTGGTGGCGATGTCGAGGACGACGTCGGCGCCGAAGTGCCTCGCCGCGGCCAGGCGGACCTCGGGGCCGCCGGCGACGATCACCTGCCCGGCGCCGCGCAGCTGGGCCAGCACTGCGGCGGACAGCCCGACGGGGCCGGCGCCCTGCACGAGGACCGTGTCGCCGAAGCCGACCTCGGCGAGGGTCACGGCGTGCAGCGCGGTCGGCATGCCGCAGCCGGCGGCGAGGAAGGCCCGCCACTCCAGCGCGTCCGGCAGCGGGATGACGTGCACGCCGCGCCGCAGGTGGATGTGCTCCGCCCAGCCGCCGAGCAGGCCGTCGTCGGCGGACAGCGTGACGCCGTAGACCTTGCGGGACGGGCACCGCGTGGTCGCGTGCCCGACCGTGCAGAACCAGCAGCGCCCGCAGTTGCCGTACACGTCGAGGAACGTCACGACCTGGCCGGGCGCGAGCGGGTCGCCGTTCACGTCCAGCACCGGCGCGCCGGGCCCGATCTCGTCGACCACGCCGACGCTCACGTGGCCGGGGATGATCGGGTACGGCACGCCCGCGAGCTGGCCCTTGGCCAGGTGGACGTCCGTGCCGCACACCTCGCTGCCGAGCGTCTTCAGCAGGACGTCGCCCTCCTCCAGGCGCGGTCGTTCGAACGGGCGCACCTCGACCCGTTCGCCGGGAGAGGGCATCACAGCTGCGGAAGTCATCGTCACTCCATCGGTCGGGCCGTGCGAGAAGTATCGACGGCGCCGGTGCGGATCGCCGTGAGGCCCCAGGTCGCGTACGGCACCGTGACCGAGCCGCCCAGCTCGTCGACCGCCGCGCCCACGGCGGCCAGCACCTCCGCCAGCGCGTCCGGCGGCAGCACGGTGAGGCCGCCGGAGGTCGGCACGAGGTCGAGCAGCTCGGCGCGCGTGTAAGCGCGTTCCCAGTCGTGGCGCCACACCTCGGGCTCGCCGAACCCGCCGGCCGCGCGGATGCCGTCCGCGGCCCGGTCGTAGAGCGCCCGGTAGGCGTCGAGGACGGGCACGTCCGGCCCGGCGGCGAACACCGGCGACTCGGGCGCCACCCGCCGGTACGCCGTGAGAAGGGCCTCCGCCACCGCGGGCGGGAGCTGGTGGACGTGCCCGAACGGTGCCAGCACACCCCCCGGCCGCAGGACCCGCGCCGCCTTGGCCGCGCCCGCGACCGGGTCGACCCAGTGCCAGGCCGTGCCGGACACGACCGCGTCGAACGTCCGGCCGGCGGGCTCCCACTCCTCGAACGTCGCGACCTCGACCTCGAGACCGGTCCCCCGCGCGAAGGCGGCCATCCGCTCGTCGGGTTCGACGCCGAGGACCGTGCGGCCGGCGGCGCGGAACTGGCGGGCCTCGATGCCGGTGCCGCAGCCGACGTCGAGGAGGTCCGGTCCGGGAGCGGCGGCCACGACCCGGCCGAGCACCGCGTCCGGGTAGCCGGCGCGGCTGCGGTCGTACCGCTCGGGGTCGACGCCGAACGACTCCGCCACGCGGCGGTGCCGGTGCGGTTCCGGTGCAGGTGGGGGCGTTATGGTGACCATGCGCCCACCCTAGTGGGCAAGTGCCCACTAAGGGCACCGGTGTTCGCTCGAAGCGATGGGAGACCCACTGTGCCCACGGGCGTGGCGCTGCACGATCCGCGGCAGCAGCTGTTCGACGCCGCCGGCCGGGTCCTGGTCCGCGACGGGGCCAGCGAGCTCACCAGCCGGGCCGTCACCGCCGAGGCCGGGGTCGCGAAGGGGGTGCTGCACCGGTACTTCACCGACTTCGACGGCTTCCTCACCGAACTGGTGCTGGACCGCATCGCGCGGGCCGAGGCCAGTCCCCTGCCCGGCGCCGCGGGCACGGGCACCGTGGTGGGCAACCTGACCACCGCGCTGGTCGCGGGCTTCGACCCGGTCGCGATCGCGATCATCGTGCTCGTCATCGCGCGCGACGAGCTGCGCCGGCGGCTCCGCGCGGCGGGCACCGCGCGGCTGCCGCTCGTCGGCGAGGTCACCGCCGTGGTCGCGCGGTACCTGGCCGCCGAGCGCGACCTCGGCCGGATCGCGCCCGACGCCGACGTGGACACGCTCGCGCCCACGCTGATCGGCGCCGCGCACCTGCGGTTCACCGAGCGGAAGGACGACCCCGAGGCGCCGGAGGCGGTGCGCGGCGTCGTGGCGGCGGTGCTCGCCGGCGTGCTCCGGTAGCGCCGGTCAGGAGACGCGCAGGACGAGCTTGCCGGTCCACTCGCGAACGGCGATCAGCTCCACCCCGCCCGCCAGGTCCTCGACGCGGCCGACCGACGTGCGCAGCCGGCCGTCCGCGACCCAGCCCGCCAGCACGGCGAGGTCGCGGTCGAGCCGCCGGTCGGCGTGCAGGAGCAGGAACGTGCGGATGTCGCGCCGCGTCCGGCCCCACTCGCCCAGCAGGAGATCGGGCCCCAGCACCGCGTCGCGGCGGGCAGCCCTGCCGACGCTCACCAGCACCCCGTTGTCGTGCAACATCCCGAAGGCGTCGACGAGCACGTCCCCGCCCACGTTGTCGATCACGCCGTCCACCCGGGACGTCGCCGCCGACGGCCGGTCGACCACCTCGGTCGCGCCCAGCCGCCGCAACCGGCCGGCCTGACCCGGGTCTCTCGTGACCGCCACGACCTCGGCGCCCGCCAGCGCGCCGAGCTGCACGGCGTGCGCGCCCACCGCACCGGTGGCACCGGTGACGAGCAGCCGCCGGCCGAGGACCGGCCCGACCTCGCGCACCGCCCGCAGCGCCGAGCCCGCCGAGACCGGGAGGGTGGCCGCGTCCGTCAGCTCCACCCCGTCCGGCACGGGCGCGAGCCACTCGGTCGGGGCGGCCCGCAGCTCGGCCCACCCGCCGGAGGCCGAGAAGGTCGTCACCCTCGTGCCCCGCGCGGGGCCGCTGCCGTCGGCCGCCTCCCGTTCCACGACACCGGCGGCCTCCCAGCCCACCACCAGCCCGGCGGGCGCCCTGTCGATCTCGCCCAGGTCGCCGGGGTTCACCGACACGGCACTGACGCGGACCAGCGCCTCGTGCGGCGCCGCCACGGGTTCGGGGACGTCGGCGAGCCTCACTCGCCCTGGTGCGCTGTCGTCGACCACGATTGCTCTCATGCCTCCAAAGTGGCACACCGTGTCAACTGACACAACGTGCCATAAGACACGCAATGCCAGTTTTGGTAGGGTGCGGTGGTGGAAGCGATGGGCCTGCGGGAGCGCAAGAAGCTGGAGCGGCGGGACGCGATCGTCGCCGCCACCCTGCAGCTGTGCACGGACAACGGTTTCGACGCCACGACCGTCGACGCCATCGCCGAACGGGCCGACGTCTCGCGCCGCACGTTCTTCCGCTTCTTCCCCGCCAAGGAGAACGCCGTCATCGCGCTGGACGAGGACCTGTTCGCCGCGGCCGTCGGCCTGTTCGAACGCTCCGGGCGCACGGCCACGGCCATCGAGCTCGTCGGCGAGGCGCTGGTGGAGGCCACCACGCTGTTCGACGACGCGTGGCACGCCCGGTTCGTGCTGGGTGCCCGCCTGCACGACGCGGTCCCGCACGTCGAGGCGGTGGGGCTGGAGCTCTGCGCGCGGACCGCGGGCCAGTTCCGCGCCCACCTCCGCCCCCGGCTGGCGCAGACCCCGGACCACGTCCTCGACCTCGCGCTGGAGGCCGCCGTGTCGGGGTGGCGCCTCGCCCGCGCCGAGTGGCTCGGCGCCGCGACCCCCACACCCGCGGCACTGCGCAAGCTGGTGCGCCGCAACGTGAAGGCACTCAGCCAGGCCACGTCACTCGTGGTGACCGCGGCTCCCTGAGGTCAGGACGGACCGGGTTCGGGGTCGAAGGACACCTCGAGGGTGAACCGGCCCTGCTGGGCGCTGTGGCGGTCCCAGTCGAAGACGTTGCGCAGCGTCAGGCTGGGAGTGAGAGCGGTCCGGCCGATCTTCGCGTCGAAGGCGACCACGAGGTCGGCGATCAGGCTGAAGTGCTTGGTCATCTCCTGCCGGAAGTCGATGGTCACGTGGTGGGAGGTGAGCTGGTTGCCGGAGTTCGCGCGCTGGTCGATCAGGGAGAGGACGTCGAGGTCCACCGCGCCTCCGTGGGCGGCGACCGCCTTCCTGGCCGACTCGACGTCCGCCGGGCCTCCCCGCCAGCTGCCGGACGCCTCGATCTTCAGGCTCGACCGGTCGCCGGTCTCCTGCGCGGCGTCGGCCGACACCCGCTGGTCCTCGCTGCCCGGGAGGCCGATGCGCGCGGCGAGGTCGTTGCGCCAGCTGGTCTTCGCGGAGCGCGCCTCGGCCTGTTCGAGCCTCAGCGACGTCGCTCCCAGGTGCTGGCAGACCGCCCGCAGGAGCCGCACCCTGCGCTGCGCCACCCGGTGCGGCGCCTCGGCCACCGGGACGTACCGGCGGGCGTCGTCGGGATCGCGGACGAAGGCGTCGCCGACGCTGAGCTCGAGTCCGTGCAGCTCCGCGAACCGGGTCCACCCGCCGAGCAGCGGCACGGGGACGAGGGTCACCTGGCTGTTCGCGACGAGTTCCGGTTCGTCGTCGGCCACCTGGACGTAGTCGTCGCGCGCGACGACCACCACCCGGTCGGCCAGCCGCTCGGGGACGTACAAGTCAGCCTCCTGCTCCGAGCCGGACCCGGCCCGCCGATGTCCGCCGGCCGATCGAGGGGAACAACCGGCGGTCGGTCGCCGCTCGTCCCCACCTCAGCGCGTCGCCCAGAGCCGCGGGATCGCACTCGGCCGACGCCCGGCGCAGGACCGCGGCGATCTGCCCGGCCATCTCGTCGGCCCAGCTGTCGTCCTCGGGGAAGTCCCGGACCACCACGACCGCACCTTGACGCACGCCGCTCACGTGCCGCAGCCGCCAGGACGTCTCCAGCATGAGCCCGTCCCGGAAGCGGACGGCGTGCCCGAACTGCCGGTGCGCCTGCGCCTTGCGCCTGCCGAACGCGGACAGCACCTCGTGCACCTTCCGGTGGTCCCGGCGCTGCTCGCCGGCCCGCCAGGCGAACGGCGGATCCCCGTTCTCGTACTCGAGGTAGACGAGCAGCAGCGAGGTCACAGCAGGGTCTCCACGACGGCCTCCGCGAACTCGGCCGCGCTGTCCCGCGTCAGCAGGCTGCCCGCCACCACGGAGGTGCGGCCGGCTCCGGTCTTCGACAGCACGGCGGCGAGCTGCTCGGTGACCGCGGCCAGGTACGCCGCCGGGCCGAGCGCCGCGAACCGCGGGTCGAGGTCGGTGTGCGTCACCCCGATGACGACCTTCCCGGCCTTCTCGCAGTGCCGCTTGATCCGGCCGGCGTCGTCCAGGACGCGCACCCACTCGGCGGCGTGCGGCTGCTCGGCCGGCCGCGCCTCCTCCTCGTGCAGGTGGACGGCGTTGACGAGGTAGACGACGGCGGCCGCCGCCTTCACCTCGTCCAGGAACCCGCGCATCGCCTCGTCGAGGCCGGAGACGTCCTTGACGTTCTGGAAGACGAGGTAGCGCTCGATGCCGAGGACCTTGTCCTTGGTCGGCACCTCGAACTCGGCGATCCTGACCGAGCGCAGGGTCCTCAGCGGGTCGTCCTCCCACTCGCCGCGCCAGTGGTTGAGCAGCGTGGTCTTGCCGGTGAGGCTCTGGCCGACGACCATGACGCCGAGCGGCTGGCGGAAATACCGGCGGGTGGCGGCGCCGGCGGCGCCCACCGCGCTCACCAGCGCGGCCACGCCCACGGCGATCAGGGGAAGCGGCATCGGCATCTCTCGCTGGAGGACATCTGCACGCCTCTGTGTCGCCGAATTCCGGGCAATTGTTACGCCAGCTCGTCATTCCACAAAGGACAGAATTCGCGCTATCGGTCTGGCTGACACGCCGAGTCCGCGAACTGCTCGGTCACCTGGCGTTGCGGTACTCACGAGGCGAGACGCCCGCGTGGCGTTGGAAGGCGCGGCTGAAGTCGGCGGGTCGGGAGAAGCCCCAGCGCAGGGCGATCTCGCCGATGGAGAGGTGCCGGAGGCGGGCGTCGGCCAGGTCTCGGCGGGCTCGCTCCAGGCGACGGGTGCGGACGTGAGCGGCGACGCCGACGGGGTGGTGCTGCTGGAAGATGCGATGCAGGTAGCGCGTGGAGATCTGATGAGCGGCGGCGATCGTGGCGGGACGCAACTCCGCGCAGTGCAGGTGCTCCTCGACGAACGTGGTGATGCGCAGGTGGAGAACGTGCGAATAGGAGCGCAGTGGCGGGTGCTTGCGCTCCAGGTGGTGGGCGAGCACCGCGGTGGTCAAGTCCACCGCGACGGCCTCCAGGCGCAGCGCGTCGCGTTCGGTGTAGCGGGCGTGACCATCGGCCAGTGAGCAGAGGAAGGCGGCGAGGACACCGCCGATGCCTTCGGTTCCGGACAGCGGAACAGCACAAAGACCGGCGACCTGATCAACGGGCAGGGGCAGCATCCTCCTGGGGAACTGCAACTGTGCGACATCGACCGCGCCTTCACTGGTGACCACGGCCTCGAACGGCCGGGAGCTGTCGTAGACGACGAGGTCCCCCCGGCGGAGCAGAGCACTGGCGCCGTTCTGCTCCAGCCCCTGCTGACCGGCTCGGGTGAGTGCGACCTGGTAGTACTCCGGGTCGGATCGACGGATCTCCCTCTGCGACCGCTTCGACGTCAGCGACGTGTACGCCATCGACGCGACCTGCGCGTCGCCGAGCGGCGCGGCACGGAGTTCGGCGGTGAACGCCTCGGGTTCCGGACTGCTGATCACTGTCGGAATGAGCGAGGAGGCGGTGGTCTCCTGCCAGGCACTGACGCGCTCCGCCGAGGCGACCGTTGCGCTGTCGAAAACAGTGATCATGACTCCCCCGGCCCCCTTGCCGCATTCCAGGGCGGCAAGACTTTTTGTTGCACTGAGTGCGCATTACTGTACGCGCGCAGCTAACGACAAAACGTCCTTTTGGCTCGAAGCTGAGATGGACGACGCGAGCCGGACGAGGAGCGGTCCAGGCTGCGCAACACGCGATCACGCACGGATGCGCCGTCCATGCCGGAGCCTTGAACGGACAGAGAGAAACAAATCGAAAAAGCGGATTGGAACTTCTACAAGAATCGAGAGGCGCCATGAAAGCCATACGAGCGACGATCGCCGCCGCGGCGACCCTTCTCATGACGTCAGGCGTCATGACCCTCAGCGCCGGATCAGCTTCGGCGCTCCCTTCCCAGTGCAATTCCTACTGGGGCGCGCACCGCACTCAGGCATGGGCCCAGTGCACCGCGGGCACCGGTCAGTACCGGGTCAAGATCATGTGCGACGCGTCGCCGGACTTCCCGTCGTACGGAGCCTGGTACGCGGTGGGCAGCGGCACGCCCAGTCACGCGACCTGCCCCGGCTACGAAGAAGCGGTGGCGAAGTACTACGAGCGTCGTGGATTCGGCCTCTGACAACAACCGTTTCCGGGCCACGCCCGGGACGAACACGAGAACAGGGTGAAAGAATGCGAAAATCGTTCCGGAGATCACTGGTAGCCGCAACCTTGACGGCTGTCATCTCCGCCGCCGGTGCCGTCACGGTTCCAGCTGCGGCCCAAGCGCACCCCGGGTGGGCCGTCTGCAACGAACTGAGCAACGGTCACCTGTGCGCACGCGGCGTCGACGGCGGTCAGTCGACGGACATCATGTACGACAAGACCGGTGGAGGCCAGATCACGGCACGCTTCTACCTGATCTGGAAACTCGACAACTCCAAGGTGTACGACAACGGCTGGTTCACCTTGCGCCGCGGAGTCGCATCGTTCGTCTTCAGCGGCGCCCGGTTCGTGGACTACCGCAGGTGCATGGAGGTCCAGGGGCAGGGGAGCTTCTGCACGTGAGCCGAGCAGCCGTCGCCGGGTCCCACGTCGCGCGGCCGATCATCTCGTGACGTCGGCATCGCGCTGGTGTCGTCGCCGGCGTTGCGGTTCGAGGCGCCGCACCCCGCGCTGCCAGGTTCGCGCGTCGACCTGGCAGCACGGCCGGCAGTGCCGAAGTGGATCGGCGACGAGCCCCCCGTCCGGCTACCGGCCGCCCCTGCGCAGTCCGGCGAACGTGGCCCGCACGTCGTGCACGAACTGCTCCGGCTGCTCCCAGGCCGCGAAGTGGCCACCGCCGGGCGCCTGTCCGAAGTGGACGAGCCCGGTGAAGCGCTTCTCGGTCCAGCGGCGGGACTTGCGCATGGCGTCGAACGGCGTCATCGTCACGCCGGTCGGCAGGGCGAGCGGGGCGTCCGGCGTGAACGGCGGGCGCCACCCCTCGCGGGCCCACTCCTGGTAGAACCGGGCGGCGGCCGGTGCCGAGCCCGGCAGCCAGTACAGCGAGAGGTTGTCCAGCAGCTCGTCGGTGTCGAAGCTCGCCTCCGCGTCGCCCGGAGTGCCGCCCTGGTCCTGGAAGATCGCGTGGATCCACGCGGCGAGGCCCGCCGGCGAGTCGGCCAGGGAGTAGCCGATCGTCCGGGGCTGGGTGCTCTGCAGGGCCGCGTAGGCGGACTGGTGGCGCTGGTAGTGCGCGGCGGCGTCGAGGGCGGCTTGTTCGGCCTCGTCCGCTTCCGCCACCTCCTGCGGGGTGGGCGCGAACGTCAGCATGTTCAGGTGGATGCCGGCGAGCCCCGCGGCCCCGCGCCGGGCGAGCTCCTCGGTGACCGCGCTGCCGAAGTCGCCGCCCTGCGCGCCCCACCGCGCGTACCCCAGGCGCGCCATCAGGGTCTCCCACGCCGCCGCGGTCCGCCCGATGCCCCAGCCGGGTTCCGCCGGGGCGGCCGAGAACGCGAACCCCGGCAGCACGGGCAGCACCACGTGGAAGGCGTCGCGCGCGTGCCCGCCGTGCACCGTCGGGTCGGTCAGCGGGCCGACCACGTGCCGGAACTCGAGGATCGACCCCGGCCAGCCGTGGGTGAGCACGAGCGGGAACGCGTCCTCGTGGGGCGAGCGGACGTGCGCGAAGTCGACGTCCAGGCCGTCGATCCGGGTGCGGTGCAGGCCCCAGCCGTTCAGCAACCGCTCCGCCGCGCGCCAGTCGTGCCGCGTCCGCCAGTGCTCGGCGAGCGCCCGGATCCGGTCCGCGGACGGTCCCTGGCCCGAGTCGGTGCGCGGACCGCCGGCAGGCCACCGGGTGGCGGCGAGACGCCGACGCAGGTCGTCGAGCTGCTCCTCGGGAACGTCGAGGGTGAAGGGGCGAATGCTGTCCATGGGATCCCTCACGGGTCAGATGAGTACGAGTCCGTACACTTATCAGTACGGTACAGTACACATGTGCAAGCCCGTGGAGGAGCACGCCAGGACCAGATCCTGGCCGTGGTGACCGAGCTGATCGCGGAGATCGGGTACGAGGCGCTGACCACCGACGCCGTCGTCGCGCGCGCCCAGACCTCGAAGACGACGCTCTACCGGTACTGGCCCGGCGGCAAGGCGGACCTGGTGGCGGGAGCCCTGCGCCGGGCGGCCGACTGCGCGCCGTCGACGACCGCCGACGCGGGCAGCCTCACCGGCGACCTGCTGGTCTGCCTGGGCTCGATGGCCGACACGCTCGTCGGCACGCACGGCATCGCGCTGGTCGAGCTGCTGAACCCCGCCCGCCGCGACGAGGCGCTGCGCGAGCAGATGCGCCGCCTGTTCGACTCGTCCTGCCGGGAGAACGCCGCCGCGCTCACCCGGAACGCGGCCGGGCGCGGCACGAGCCTCGACGAGCGGCGGGTCGAACGGGCGCTGGAGGTGGCGTTCGCCTGGACGATGAACCAGCTCGTGTTCGACGGCGTCCCGCCGGCCGCGGACGCCCGCGAGGAGTTCGCCGAGCAGACGCTGGTGCGCCTGATCGAGGCGCCGTAGGCACTGCCGGGCCCACAACAGTCCGAAGAGGACGGTGCGGCCGCGTCAGACCCCGGCGGGGCAGAACTCGTCGTCGGCCGCGGGCACGGCACGGCGGTCCGCGGCCGTGTGCGCCAGCACCACGGCGGCCTTCTCGGGCGCGAGGAAGCGCAGCCCCATGAAGTTGTCGCCGGCCGAGAACCCCGGCAGCGCCCAGATCTCCTCGTACGGCAGGTGCACCGGCCAGTACCGGCGGAAGCTGTAGACGTTGCTCCACAGGCACTTCGCCGGGTCCGGCCGCCACAGGCGGCGGGCGAAGGCCGGGTCGCGGAACGAGTGCCCGACCTCGCCGATGGCCAGCACGTGCCTGCGCCCGGTGAGCAGCGCGACGTCGCCGGCGCCGACGCCGTCCATGCGCCGGTCGTGCTTGTCCGTGGCGCCCCAGAACCGCGCGCGGCCGCTCGGGTGCGCGGCGTTCAGGCGGTCCAGGTCCCCGGGTCCCAGGCCCATCCCGCGGAACGGGACCGCGCGGGCCAGCGAGTCCGCCCAGTGCCTGCGCGCCGCGGGTGTGCCGTACGAGGGTTGGATGAAGACCTGCGCCACGGCCGACACGCTACCGGTGGCTCAGTTCGCGGGATCGTCCTCGGCCGCGTAGTCGCGCAGCGCGTCGGTCAGCTCGGCGAGGAACCCGAGCACCGTCGCCACCTGGTCGTCGTCGAGGCGCCCGGAGATCGCGGCGACGTCGTGCAGCAACGGGGTGAGCGCCTGCCGCACCTCGTCCCGCGCGTGGTCGGTGGCGCCGAGCACGACCCGGCGCCCGTCCTGCGGGTCGCGCGCGCGGGTGAGGTGGCCGGCGCCGACCAGGCGGTCGACCAGGACCGTCGCGGACGCCGAGCGGATGCCGAGGCGGTCGCCGAGCTCGACCGGGCCGATCGGGGCCTCGGCGGAGACCACGTGGTCGACGGCCTGCACGTCGGTGATGCGGACGCCGAGCCGGCGGGCCATCGCGGCCTGCATCTCCCGGCCCGCCTGCAGCACCCGCCGCACCGCCAGGCCGACCTCACGCGTCCGGTCGTGGTCCACGACGTCATAGTAGCTAGATTTTCTAGTTGGTCGTATGGTCGAGGAGTGACTAGAAGTTCTAGCGAGCTCAACGCGCAGATGATCACGCAGATCATCGGGAACCCCGCGCAGCCCGTCTCCGACGACGGCTACGCGTTGCGAGTCGTGGAAACGCGCGGACGTGTCTCGGGCGAGGCGCACCGCACGCCGCTCGGCCTCACCCAGGTCGGCGGCCGCCAGTACCTCGTCTGCCCCGACCGGCGGCGCGACTGGGTGCGCAACCTCCGCGCGCACGCGGGCTGCACGCTGCTGGCCGGGGGTGAGCAGCAGACGCGGCAGGCCGTCGGGATCGGGGGCGAGGAGGCCGCGCGCGTGGTGTCGGTCTACCTGGCGGCGGTCACGGCGCCGTGGGCGTTGAAGGCCTTCCCCGTGCCACCGGGCGCGTCCACCGCCGAGATCGAGCGCCACCTGGACACCATGGCGGTGTTCCGCCTGGACGGTGGCTCGTGACCGGCTGCGTGATCGCCGGCGGCGGGCCCGGCGGGATGGTGCTCGCGCTCCTGCTGGGGCGGGCGGGCATCCCGGTGACGCTGCTGGAGAAGCACCGCGACTTCGACCGCGACTTCCGCGGCGACTCGCTGCACCCGTACACGCTCGAACTGCTCGACGAACTGGGTCTCGCCGAGCCGCTGCTCGCGCTGCCGCACCACAGGGCCCGCTATTTCCGCTTCCACGTGCCGGGCGCGACGATCACCGCGGCGGACTACGGCAAGCTGAGCTCGCCGTTCAACTACGTGGCGCTCATGCCGCAGGCGAGGTTCCTCGGCTTCCTGGCCGAGCAGGTGGCGGCGCTGCCGGGATGCCGCGTCCTGACCGGCTGCACCGTCACAGACCTGCTCATTGCGGAGGACGGTGCGGTGAGCGGGGTCCGCTACCGCGACGACACCGGCCACCACGACCTGCCCGCCGCGCTGGTCGTCGGGTCCGACGGCCGCTTCTCCCGGCTGCGCAAGATCGCGGGGATGCAGGCGCGCTCGCTCGGCGCGACCACGGACCTGCTGTGGTTCCGCCTGCCCCAGCACGACACCGACCCGCCGGACGCCGACGTCGACCTGTTCTTCGGCCGCGACCACTACGTCGGCCTGCTCACCGGCACCGCCGGGTGGCAGGTCGGCTACACCCTGCCCAAGGGCGGCTACCCGGCCGCGCGCGACGCCGGGGTCGAGCCGATCCGCCGGTTCGTGGCCGAGCAGGTGCCGTGGCTCGCCGACCGGGTGCACCTGCTGGAGGACTTCTCCCAGACCACCCTGCTGTCGGTGGACATCTCCCGCGTCGAGCGGTGGTGGCGGCCGGGCCTGCTGCTGATCGGCGACGCCGCCCACGTCATCTCGCCGGTCGGCGGGAACGGCATCCTCATGGCCGTTCAGGACGCCGTCGCCGCCGCGAACCACCTCGTGCCCGCGCTGCGCGCCGGGTCGGCCGTGCCCGGCGAGGTGCTGGCCGCGGTCCAGGCCGAACGCGAGCCCTCGATCGAACGGGTGCAGGCCCAGCAGGTCCGCACCGAGCAGCGCGTCGCCCGGTCCCGCGCAAGGGGGAAGCCGATCTCGCCTCCCGCGCTGCTGCGGTACGTGACGGCGCTGCCGGGTGTGCGGCGGGTCCTGGCCTCGTCCAACGCCTACGGCCCGCGACCGCCCAAGCTGCTGCCGCACACATCAGCCGCTCGGTGACGTCAGCCGGCCGCAGGGATGTCAGCTGCCCGGGGACGCGGCCGACGGCTGGGTGTTCCAGCTGTCGGCGTCGGCGGGCTTGCCGAACAGGTACCCCTGCGCGTAGGTGCACCCCGCGTCGCGCAGCCAGTCCGCCTGCTCCGGGGTCTCGATGCCCTCGGCCACCGTCCGCGCCCCCAGGACGTCGGCGAGCGCGATGATGCACCGGATCACGCCCTCGGTGCGGCCGTTGCGGCCCAGCGCCCTGGTGAAGGTGCGGTCGATCTTCACGACGTCGAACGGGTAGCGCTGCAGGTAGCTCAGCGACGAGTAGCCGGTGCCGAAGTCGTCCAGCGCCACGCGGACCCCGGCGTCCCGCACGGCCACGAGGCTGCGCATCGCCGGTTCGTCGGCCCAGACGCTCTCCGTGACCTCGACGGTCAGCTTGCCGGGGTCGAGCCCGGTCTTCGCGAGCACGCGTTCCAGCCGCGGCAGGAAGCCGGGGCTCGACAGCTCGCGGGTGGAGGCGTTCACCGTGACGCCCAGCAGGCGCCCCTCGGCGTGCCAGCGCACGGCCTGGCGGCACGCGGCCTCGAGCACCTTCTCACCGAGCGGCACGATGAGCCCGGTCTCCTCGGCCAGGCCGATGAACGCGTCGGGGCTCAGCAGCCCGACGCCGGGACGTTGCCACCGCACCAGCGCCTCCGCGCTCGTCACCGCGCCCGTCGCGAGGTCGACGATCGGCTGGTAGTGCACGACGAGCTGGCCCTCCTCGATGGCGGTGCGCAGGTCGGCCTTGTCGCGCTGCCGCGCGAGCGCCTGCTCCCCCATCTCCCGCTCGAACAGGCGGAAGCGGTTGCCGCCCTCGCGTTTCGCCACGTACATCGCGGTGTCGGCATCGTGCAGCAGATCCGCGGCGCCCGCCCCGGCCTGCGCGACCGCGACGCCGATGCTCGCCCCGAACGGCTCCGGTTCCTCGGTGAGCCTGCGCAGCACGGACTTCGCGAGCCGCACGGTGTCGCGGACGTCGAAACCGGGTGCGAGCACGGCGAACTCGTCGCCGCCGAGCCGTCCCGCGATCGCGTCCACGGTCAGCGCGGACCGCAGCCGCACCGCCACGGCCTTGAGGTACCGGTCGCCCGCCTCGTGCCCGTCGGCGTCGTTGACGTCCTTGAACCTGTCCAGGTCGACGACGAGCAGCCCGACGGCCGGACCGCGGTCCACCGCCTCCCGCACCAGGTGCAGGAAGTGCGCGCGGCTGGTCAGCCCGGTCAGCTCGTCGCGCTCGGCCCGGTCGCGCAGCGCCTCCTCCCACAGCCGGCGCTTGCTCACGTCGACCGCCGCCACGACGGTGTGGCCGGGCCCGTCCTCCTGCTCCACCGGCCCGGTGTGCAGGGCGAGCACCAGGCCGTCGCGCGGTTCCACCTCGACCGGCCCCTCCGCGGACGCGCACCCGTCGCGGCACCGGGTGATCTCGCCGCCGTGCGGGCAGGGCACGGAGCCCGCCCCGGGATCGTCCCAGCCGAGCAGCTCGCGGGCGCGCTGGTTGTGCAGCTGCGGCGTGCCCTCCTCGTCGAGGAGGGCGAGTCCCACGGGCGTCGCCTGCAGCAGGGCGTCCACGGTGCGGCGGGCGGCCTGCTGCGACCGGACGGCGCGCACGGTCTCGTGCAGCGCGAACGTCCCGATCACCAGTCCCAGCAGGGGCATCACCGCGGCCATCACCACGTCGCGGTCGACGCCGCCGGCGCGGGACAGCGACACGGAGAGCCCTCCCAGGTAGCCGGCGAGGCTCGGCAGCGACTTCACCGGGTACCGCCACGGCCCGCTGTGCAACGCGCGCCGGGTCGTCGTGCCGAACAGGTACGCGAGCACCGGCTGCGCGACGGGGAGGATCGCCGCGGCACTCGCCGTGACGACGCCTTCGACGAGCGCGACCGCCCAGCCGTCGTGCCGGGGCCACACCCACCACGACGCCACCAGCAGCGCGGCCGCCGCGGCGAGGGCGAACCGGGCCGGACCGACCCCGGCGACCACGAGGTTCCCGGTCAGCGCCACGCCGCCGAGCAACGCGAAAGCATTGGTGAGCAATCGAACCGCGCGCAGCGGGTCACGGGGAGCACGGCCTGCCGACTCGTCCACCAGCCACGTCCCCGCGGCACTGGAACGGTGCGAACGTGCCACGCCTGATGCCCCCAGGGGTTCGAGGTGAGTCGGCTGTCCAGCTCAACGAAAAATGCACTATGTGCGGAAAATGGGTCACCGTACAACCGCCGTTCGGGTACCGGGACCGCGGCCGTCCCCGCCGGGCCCACCGGTCCCTGCGCGAACGGGACCTCGGGCTCTGGGAACGACTGCTCCGCCCGGCGGAAGGTGGTGGCGTTCCAGCAGCCCGAAGGAGGCACGCGGTGCACCACACCGGCACGACCAGGACCCCGATCGCCCTCACCCGGTACTTCGACGAGGTCGTCGACCGGCTCGCCCGGCAGGGCCTCGACGTGGCCCAGGTGGTCCTGGAGCTCTCGCCGGCCCGGCCCCTGCGCGGCCAGGTCGTCACCGGGCGCGGCCCGGTGCTGCGCTGGCACGAGGACCTCGGCTGGAGCAACGGCGCGGAGTCGGCCGGGCCCGCCGCCCACCCGGCGGAGGTGGCGGGCCTGCTCGACCGGATGTGACGATCCCCGTCCGCACAGGCGCCGTCCACACAGGACTGCCGCCGGGTGGGCTCACCCGGCGGCGGCGAGCACCAGCAGGGCGGTGCGGACGTTCCACTCGGAGCAGCCGACGCGGAACAGGTACGCCTCCAGCGCGCCGTCGCGGTGCGGCAGGACGCCGCAGTTCTCGTCCCCGCCGCAGGTGTCGCCGACGCGCCCGGCGAACTACTCCCCCGGCGTCGTCCCGGCCCCGGCGTCCCAGTCGCCGGCATCCGCGGTTGTCCGCACCGGGTCCGCCGCGCGACGATCACCACCGGCGGTCGGGCAGAGCACCGGGGGTGGTGGCGTGGACAAGGTCAAGGCGGAGTTCGTCGTGCTGGACGACCGGTTCGCCGGGGTCAACGGCGACGAGTGGATCCAGCGGCTGCACACCGGCTGCCGGTGGACGGAGGGGCCCGCCTACTTCCCCGCGGGCCGCTACCTGGTGTTCAGCGACATCCCGAACGACCGCCTGCTGCGCTGGGACGAGCTCACCGGCGTCGTCGGGGTCATGAAGGAGCCCGCCGGGTTCCACAACGGGCACACGGTCGACCGCCGGGGCAGGCTCGTCAGCTGCGAGCAGGGCAACCGGCGGGTGACCCGCACCGAGCACGACGGCTCGACCACCGTGCTCGCCGATACCTACCGCGGCAAGAGGTTCAACAGCCCCAACGACGTCGTCGAGTCCTCGGACGGCGCGATCTGGTTCACCGACCCGAGCTACGGCATCGACAGCGACTACGAGGGCCACCAGGCCGAGAGCGAGATCGGCGCGTGCCACGTCTACCGCGCCGACCCCGCCGACGGCTCCGTCACGATCGTGGCCGACGACTTCAGCCGCCCCAACGGCCTCGCGTTCTCCCTCGACGAGTCGCTGCTCTACATCGCCGACACCCGCCAGGACCCCAGCCACATCAGGGTGTTCCGGGTCGGCGACGGCGGCGCGCTGTCCGGCGGTGAGGTGTTCGCGAGCAGCGACTCGGGCGGGTTCGACGGCCTGCGGGTCGACGCGGCCGGGCGGCTGTGGGCCGCGGCGCACGACGGCCTGCACTGCTTCGCGCCGGACGGCACGCGGATCGGCAAGCTGGCCCTGCCCGAGGTGTGCTCGAACCTGACCTTCGGCGGGCCGCGGCGCAACGACCTGTTCATCACGGCGTCGAGCTCGGTCTACACGCTGCGGATGAACTTCTCCGGCCCGCGGTTCTAGGGCCCGTCCCGCGGGTCCGTTCGAGGAGAGTCACCGGACGTGCCCTGGTCCTCCAGGCTCGCGTCGAACTCGGCCAGCACCGCCTCCGCGACGTGGCGCAGCTTGGTGTTGCTGTGCTGCGACAGCCCGACCAGGTGCTGGAACGCGGTCTCGGCGTCCCAGCGCCGGGTCACCATCAGCACGCCCACGGCCCGGCCGATCTCGCCGCGGGTGGCCACGGCCGTGCGCAGCGACTCGGTCTGCTGCTCGCCCTGCGCGAGCAGCGACTCCCGGAACCGCGACAGCTCCAGGTGGACGCGGACGCGGGCCACCAGTTCGCTGGGGTGGAACGGTTTCACGACGTAGTCGTCGGCGCCGTGCACGAGTCCGTCGACCGCGGACTCCGCGCCCGCGCGGGCGGTCAGCAGGACCACCGGCAGGCGGGCGAGCGCCGGGTCCGCGCGCAGGTCGCGCAGCAGCGCCAAGCCGTCGCGGCCGGGCAGCATCACGTCGGTGAGCACCAGGTCCGGGCGGGTGGCCCGGATGCGGTCCAGCGCCGTCTCGGCCTCCGCCGCCGCGTCGACCGCCCAGCCCTGGCCGGTGAGCAGCCGGACGAGGTAGTCGCGCATGTCCGCGTTGTCCTCGACCAGCACGATCCGCCGTTCGTCACCGGCGGGCGGGCTGCCGGCGGTCCGCGGGGTCGCCGGTTCCCACTGCCGGGCCTCCGCGACGAACGCCGCGCCGAAGCGCGCGACCCGGTCACCGGTCGGGGTGGGCACGTCCGCGGGGACGAACGGGACGGTGACGGTGAACGTGCTGCCCTCGCCCGGCTCGCTGGTGAGCGCGACGCCGCCGCCCATCGCCGCGGCCAGGTCGGCGACCAGGGACAGGCCGATGCCCGCACCCTCGCGGCTGCGGCCGGTGACGCCGCCGACCTGGTGGAAGCGGTCGAAGACGCGGTCCTGCTCGCCGGGGGCGATGCCCACTCCCGTGTCGGCGACGGTCAGCACCACCTTCTCGCCCGCGCGGGCGAGGGTGACGGTCACCGTGCCGGCGTCGGTGAACTTGACCGCGTTGGACACGAGGTTCAGCACGATCCTCGCCCACATCTCCTGGTCGGCGGCGGCCAGGACCGGGTCGGTGCCGACGACCAGGTCCAGGCCGGCGGTCTGCGCGGCGGCGCGGAACATGCTGACGCACTCCGCGGTCAGCTTGCCGAGGTCGGTCGGCTCCGGCCGGGCGTCGAGCCGGCCGGACTGGGCCCTCGCCACGTCGAGGAGGGTGTCCACGAGGCGTTCGAGCCGCAACGCCGCGCGGTGGGCGGCGGCGAGCGTCGCCCGGCGTTCCCGCGGCACCGCCTCGTCGTCGAGCACCTCACCGAGGGGCGCCAGCAGCAGCGTCAGCGGCGTGCGGAACTCGTGGCTGATGTTCTGGAAGAGCCGGTTCTTGGCGTCGTCCAGCTCGGCCAGCGCCTGCGCGCGGGCGCGTTCGGCGGCGTAGGCGTTCACGTCGCCCACGACGGCGGCGACCTTCGCGACGACCAGGTCCACGTAGGTGGCGTAGAGCTCGTCGAAGGCGCGCCGCGGGCTCAGGCCGAGCACCAGCACCCCGCCCTCCGGCAGCGGTGCCACCACCGCGTGGTCCAGGTACCGGGTCTCACCGGACTTCACCGCGAGCTGCACGACCTCGTCCGGCACGTCGACCTCGCCGTTGCCCGCGACCTGCCGGCGGCGGCCGGCGGAGTCGCGCAGCAACGCGCAGACCGCGGGCAGGTCGGCCCGGTTGCCGCCCAGCACCTCCACCGCGGCGCGGCACACGTCGGCCGCCGTGTCCGCCTCGGCGATCGTCACCGTTCCCAGGCCCCGCAACGACTCCAGCCGCCGCTCGCTCAGCACCGCGGCCGTGACGTCCGTCGTGGCCACGAAGATGCCGGCGACGGCGCCGTCCTCGTCCACCACCGGGCTGTAGGAGAACGTCCAGTACGTCTCCTCCAGGTAGCCGTGGCGGCGCAGGAGCAGCATCAGCTCCTGCGAGTACGTCGAGACGCCGGACAGCGCCCGCTCCGCCAGCGGGGCGAGCTCGTCCCACACCTCCGCCCAGCACTCGGTGGCGGGCTGCCCGACCGCGGCCGGGAACTTGTCGCCGAGCACCGGCGTGTACGCGTCGTTGAAGACCTGCACCAGGTCCGGGCCCCACCACAGCAGCATCGGGATCTGCGACGGCATCACCGTGCGCACCGCCGCCCGCAGCTGCGCGGACCACGACTCGACCGGGCCGAGCGCCGTCGCCGCCCAGTCCCGGTCGCGGTGGACGGCACTGGTCGCGTCATCGCCCGTGAAGAGGCTCATGGTCGTCGCCCACCTTCCGCTGCCGCGGCGGAACCGTGCGCGGAGGGGACCGGGCGGGTTCGCAGCCGTCGAGATCGAACGGCTGCCTTCTCAACCCGCCGGAGATCCTAGCGCGGCCGTCCGCGCCGACGCGCGGGCACGGAACCGTCTACTTCAGACAGTGCGGACAGGACCGGAGGCCGTCAGCGGTTCAGGTACGCGGACAGGCCGCCGAGCTCCTCGCCGGCGATGAAGACCGACGGCACGTGGATGAGCACTTCCTCCACGTGGACCGAACACCCCCACGCCGCGTCACCCCACGAGTCGGCGACCTTGAGCTCCGCCGCCGCGGCGCACCCCCTGCGGCCGCCGAGCTGGCAGCGGTCCGGGCGCGGGGCCTGCGCCTGCACGGCCGCGGCGGTGCGCATCTGCGCGGCCAGCTCCGCGGCGGCGTCCGCCCGGCGCTCGGCCTCGGCGCGCAGCTCCCGTTCCGCACGCGCCGTCTCGGCCAGCTCCTCGCGCGCGGCCTCGGCCCGCGCCTCCGCCGCCTGCCGCGCCAGCTCGTTCTGGTGTCGTTCGATCGCCAGCGCCGCGGTGCCCGCGAACACCCGGATGATCGCGAGGTCGATCTCCTGCGGGACCCGCGGAACCCGGTGGTACATGGCGAAGGTGCCGAGCAGGCCGCCGTCGCGCGCGAGGATCGGCGTGGACCAGCAGGCGCCGAGCCCGGCCCGCACGGCCAGGTCGCGGAAGTCGTCCCAGAACGGGTCGGTCGCGATGTCGGTGACGATGACCGGTTCCCGCCGGTGCGCCGCCGTGCCGCAGGAGCCCACGCCCTCGCCGGTGGCGATGCCGTCGATGGCCTCGTTGTAGAAGGCGGGCAGGCTGGGGGCGGCGCCGTGGCGCAGGTGCCGGCCGTCGGCGTCGGCGAGCAGGACGGAGACCAGCAGCTCCTGCGGCACCAGGTCCTCGATGCAGCGGGCCATCCCGTCGAGGACCTCGGCGAGCGGTGCCTGGCGGGCGATCTGCTCCAGCAGCACGCGGTGCTCGGCCATGAGCCGCTGGGAGTGCTTGACCTGCGTGGTCTCCACGCCGATCAGGCGCACCCCGACCACGTCGCCGGCGGCGTCGCGGCGCGGCTCGCAGGTGAGGTCGAAGAACGCCTCCCGCGCGTCCGGGCCCGTGCCCAGCACGACCCGCACGTCGCGGCCGGTGCGGGCCTCGCCGGTGCGGCGGACGTGGTCGAGCAGGCGGGGGAAGTCCTGGTCGTGGCCGCCGGGCAGCACGTCCGCCGCCGCGCGGCCGGTGTGCGCCGGGTCGGCGCCGATGGCGGCGAAGAACGCGGGGTTGGCGCGCTCCAGGACGTGGTCCGGCCCGGAGAAGGTGGCGAAGACGGCGGCGGACTGCCCGAACAGGGCCCGCAGGTCCTCCTCGGCGGCGACGGCACCTGCCACGTGCGATGTTCCCGCTGTTCGCCCGTGCGCGCCCATGGCCGCCCTCTCGCCATGCGTCACCGGCTCGCTGTTCGACCTCGGACGCCGCTTCCTGTCCCCGCCCACCGCGAGTACGGCAGAGAGTACCCGCCCGGGAGGAGGACTCCGGACCGCCGAGGTTTGACGTCACACGAATCGGGGAGCCCCTCTCAGGTGCTCCCGTGCCCGTCCGCGGCGGGCGCGCACAACCGTTGGAGGTAACGACCGTGTCCTTGCGCGCCCTGGCTCTCGTCTGCAGCCTGAAGCCGTCCCCCGCCCCGTCGAGCAGCGACCTCATCGCGGGCCAGCTGCTGGCCGAGCTGAAGAAGCACGGCGTCACCGGCGAGACGGTCCGCGTCGTCGACCACGACGTGAAACCCGGCGTCGAGGCCGACATGGGCGACGGCGACGAGTGGCCCGCCCTGCGCGCGGCGATCGGCGAGGCCGACATCCTGATCATCGCCACCCCCACCTGGATGGGACACGCGTCGAGCGTCGCGCACCGCGTGCTGGAGCGGCTCGACGCCGCGCTGTCGGAGACCGACGACGAGGGCAGGCCCGCGATGGTCGGCAAGGTCGCGCTGGCGGCCGTGGTCGGCAACGAGGACGGCGCCCACAAGATCGTGGCCGACCTCTTCCAGGCGCTCAACGACACCGGCTTCTCCATCCCCGCCCAGGGCTGCACCTACTGGAACGGCCAGGCGATGCGGTCCGTCGACTACAACGACCTCGACGAGACGCCCGACGAGGTGAAGTCCACCAACGCCACCGCGGCGCGCAACGCGGCGCACCTCGCCCGGCTGCTGCGCGCCGAGCAGTACCCGGCCGGGTCCTGACGGGAACCCGTCGCGCCGGGGCGGAAGGCGGGCGCGACACCCGCCTTCCGTCCACAGTGGACTTTTCGGTGGCGCCGGCGGGCGCGATCACGCGGCGGCTCGAAGCGCTTTCCCGGTCCAGTAATGTCCTCCGGGTTCGCCGAGGTGGCTTGAGCAGACAGGTGCGCCTCCACGTGGAACCGCCGTGCAGTGGAGGACCTGGACATGAGTGGCACGAGTGCGCCGGCCGAACCCGTGGCCGGTCAGGACGCCGCGCGAAGAGCGGCGGGCCAGCCGGAGCTGCGGCAGCTGCTCGCGGGGCTCACGGCGGTGCGCGACGGCGACTTCGGCATCCGCCTGCCCGACGACTCCGACGGGCTGCTCGGCGAGATCGCCACGGTCTTCAACGGCATGGTCGACCAGCTCTCGCTGTTCACCTCCGAGGTCACCCGCGTCGCGCGCGAGGTCGGCACGGACGGGCGGCTGGGCGGCCAGGCCGAGGTGCCGGGGGTGTCGGGCACCTGGAAGGACCTCACCGACTCGGTGAACGCCATGGCGGGCAACCTGACGAGCCAGGTCCGCGACATCGCCCAGGTGGCCACCGCGGTCGCGCGGGGCGACCTGAGCCAGAAGATCGACGTCGACGCGCGCGGCGAGATCCTCGAGCTGAAGAACACCGTGAACACGATGGTCGACCAGCTGTCGTCGTTCGCCGACGAGGTCACCCGCGTCGCGCGCGAGGTGGGCAGCGAGGGCCGGCTCGGCGGCCAGGCCGAGGTGCCCGGCGTCGGCGGGGTGTGGCTCGACCTCACGAACTCCGTGAACTTCATGGCGGGCAACCTGACCGACCAGGTCCGCAACATCGCCCAGGTCACCACCGCCGTCGCGCGCGGCGACCTGAGCCAGAAGATCACCGTGACCGCCCGCGGCGAGATCCTCGAACTGAAGAACACCATCAACACGATGGTCGACCAGCTCAGCTCGTTCGCCGACGAGGTCACCCGCGTCTCCCGCGAGGTCGGCACCGACGGGCGCCTGGGCGGCCAGGCCGATGTCAAGGGCGTGTCCGGCACGTGGAAGGACCTCACCGAGTCCGTCAACGTCATGGCGGACAACCTGACCGCGCAGGTGCGGTCGATCGCGCAGGTGACGACGGCGGTGGCGCGGGGCGACCTGAGCCAGAAGATCCGGGTCGACGCGCGCGGCGAGATCCTGGAGCTCAAGGAGACCATCAACACGATGGTCGACCAGCTGTCCGGCTTCGCCGACGAGGTCACGCGCGTGTCGCGGGAGGTCGGCACCGAGGGCAACCTGGGCGGCCAGGCGACCGTGCGCGGCGTCTCCGGCACGTGGAAGCACTTGACGGACAACGTGAACGTCATGGCCTCCAACCTCACCAACCAGGTGCGGTCGATCGCGCAGGTCGCCACGGCGGTCGCCCGCGGCGACCTGTCGCAGAAGATCACCGTCGAGGCCAAGGGCGAGGTCGCGGCGCTCGCGGGCGTCATCAACACGATGGTCGACACGCTGTCCGCGTTCGCCGACGAGGTCACCCGCGTGGCCCGCGAGGTCGGCACCGAGGGCATGCTCGGCGGCCAAGCGCGCGTGCCGAACGTGGCGGGCACGTGGAAGGACCTGACCGACAACGTCAACTTCATGGCGAACAACCTGACCAACCAGGTCCGCAACC
>NZ_JBHXCW010000123.1:0-23126 GCF_042725365.1 Lentzea sp. NPDC060358
CTCCTGCGCCTTCCCCGTGAAGCTCTCGCGGTGCCCCTCGGGACGCCCGTCAGGACGCCGAGGTGACGCGGTAGACGTCGTAGACGCCCTCCACGCTGCGCACCGCCTTCAGCACGTGCCCCAGGTGCTTCGGGTCGCCCATCTCGAACGAGAACCGGCTGACGGCCACCCGGTCCCGCGACGTCGTCACCGACGCCGACAGGATGTTCACCCGCTCGTCGGCCAGCACCTTCGTGACGTCCGACAGCAGGCGGTGCCGGTCGAGCGCCTCCACCTGGATGGCCACGAGGAACACCGAGGAGGCCGACGGGGCCCACTCGACGTCCAGGAGCCGTTCGGGCGACTTGAGCAGCTCGTCGGCGTTCGTGCAGTCGGTGCGGTGCACGGACACGCCGCCGCCGCGCGTCACGAAGCCGAGGATGTCGTCGCCCGGCACCGGGGTGCAGCAGCGGGCGAGCTTCACCCACACGTCGCCCGCGTCCTTGACGATCACGCCCGCGTCGCCGGTGGGGCGGCGCCGGGTGACCGTGGACGGGGTGGCGCGGTCGGCCAGCTCCTCCTCGGCGTGGTCGACCCCGCCGAGCTGGGCGACGAGCCGCTGCACGACGTGGCGGGCCGAGGTGTGGCCCTCGCCGACCGCCGCGTACAACGCGCTCATGTCCGGGTAGTGCAGTTCCTTCGCGAGGGCCTGCATCGAGTCGACCGAGACCAGGCGCTGGATCGGCAGCCCGACGCGCCGGACCTCCTTGGTGATCGCGTCCTTGCCCTGCTCGATCGCCTCTTCCTTGCGCTCCTTGGCGAACCACTGCTTGATCTTCGCCTTTGCCCGCGGGGACGCGACGAAGCTCAGCCAGTCGCGGGACGGGCCCGCGCCCTCCGCCTTGGAGGTGAAGATCTCGACGACCTCGCCGTTCTCGAGCTTGCGCTCGAGCGCGACCAGGCGGCCGTTGACGCGGGCGCCTATGCAGCGGTGGCCCACCTCGGTGTGCACGGCGTAGGCGAAGTCGACGGGCGTGGACCCGGTCGGCAGCGTCTCCACGTCGCCCTTGGGCGTGAACACGAAGATCTCGCGCGCGGCGAGGTCCCAGCGCAGCCCCTCGAGGAACTCACCGGGGTCCGCGGCTTCCCGCTGCCAGTCGAGGAGTTGGCGCATCCACGCCATCTCGTCGATCTCGACGGACTTGCCGTTGTGCGTGCCCTTGGTCTCCTTGTAGCGCCAGTGCGCCGCGATGCCGTACTCGGCCCGCTGGTGCATCTCGTGGGTGCGGATCTGCACCTCGAGGGGCTTGCCGTCAGGACCGATGACGGTCGTGTGCAGCGACTGGTACACGCCGAACCGGGGCTGCGCGATGTAGTCCTTGAACCGGCCCGGCATCGGCTGCCAGGCCGCGTGCACGACGCCCATCGCCGCGTAGCAGTCGCGCACCTCGTCGACCTGGATGCGCACGCCCACCAGGTCGTGGATGTCGTCGAAGTCACGACCGCGGACGATCATCTTCTGGTTGATCGAGTAGTAGTGCTTCGGCCGCCCCTCGACCTTCGCGACGATCCGCGCGCCGTCGAGCTGCGAGTTCAGCTCCGCGACGACGGTCCTGAGGTAGGTGTCGCGACTCGGCGCGCGCTTCGCGACCAGGCGGACGATCTCGTCGTACTTCTTCGGCTGCAGGATCGCGAACGCGAGGTCCTCCAGCTCCCACTTCACGGTCGCCATGCCGAGGCGGTGGGCCAGCGGCGCGAGGACCTCGAGCGTCTCGCGGGCCTTGCGGGCTTGCTTCTCCGGCGGCAGGAACCGCATGGTGCGCATGTTGTGCAGCCGGTCGGCCAGCTTGATGACGAGGACGCGCGGGTCCTTCGCCATCGCGATCACCATCTTGCGGATGGTCTCGGCCTCGGCCGCTGCCCCCAGCTTGACCTTGTCGAGCTTCGTGACGCCGTCGACCAGCCGGGCGACTTCCTCCCCGAAGTCCTCTTTCAGCTGGTTGAGCGAGTAGTCGGTGTCTTCCACGGTGTCGTGCAGCAGCGCGGCCACCAGCGTCGTGGTGTCCATGCCCAGCTCAGCGAGGATCGTCGCGACGGCGAGCGGGTGGGTGATGTACGGGTCGCCGGACTTGCGGCGCTGCGGGCGGTGCTTCTCCTCGGCGACGTCGTAAGCGTGCTGCAGAAGCGCCAGATCGGCCTTGGGATGGAGGTCACGGTGCACGGCGGCGAGAGGTTCGAGGACCTGCTTCACCGGGGCCGCACGTTGGGCGGTGATGCGCCGCGCCAGGCGGGCGCGCACACGCCGGGTAGCCGACGGTTGAACAACCGTCGCAGCGGGTTCGGTGTCTTGACTCAACCCCACGCTCCTCGGGTCTCGCGAGTACCGAGGATAACGCGGTTTCGCGGACGAAACTTCCGATGGCGCGCTGAGCGGCGCAGCTCACACGGTGAACGCCGCCCGAACTTCCGTTCCGCCGATCAGGCGACGCTCGCCACGAACGCCCGCCAGGCGGGCAGCGAGAACGCGAGAACGTCACGTCCGGTGGCCTTCGAGTCGCGCACGAGCGCGTCGTGGGAGAGCGCCACCTCCACGCACGAACCGCTGGCCGTGTCACCGCTGTAGGTGCTCTTGCGCCAGGTCCGCTCGTAGGTCATGGGAGTCCTCCCGCAGTGCGCTGACGTAGTTCGCCAACAGGCTCCGCGATTGTCCCTCATCCAACGCACGCGCATCCAACCACTTGAAGAACTCACGGCTGCTCGCGATCGCCTTGCCGTCGTGTGCGAACACCTGGGCCACGTCGGTCTCGCTGTAGGCCAAGGGGGTGTGTTTCTCGAAGCTGAACAACGTCCGGGCAGATCGAGCGGCGATGGCCACTCCTGCCGACATCGGCACGATCCTCAGTTCGTGGGTGCGGAAGAGCATGCGCAGGTACTGCCCCTCCATGACCTGCCTGTCGCCCACGTGAACCCGCAAGGCGAGCTCGTGGACGTAGAAGAGACATTCCGGGCGATTGGGACGCCGCATGATGGTCTGCCGGTCGACCCGCAATTGCACGTGCTTCTCGATGTCCTGCGCGGCGACGTACCCGCCCTCGGCGAACAAGGCCCGCGCGTACTCCGGTGCCTGGAGTAGCCCCGGCATCGTCATACCGTTGAAGCACGTGATCTTCGTGGCCGCCGCCTCCGCCATCGCCACCGTGCGGAGGTTGTCGGACACCAGCACCACGTACGGGTCGAAGGCGTGGCGGTAGCGGTCGCGGAACGCCTCGAAGTGGTCCGTGTCCCGGCCGCACATCATCATGTACTGGACCAGGTCGATCTCGCTCGCCCGCGCCTTGCCCTTCTCGATGTTGGAGACCTTGCTCGGGTCCCAGCCGAGCTGCTCGGCGAAGGCGGCGCCGGTGAGCCTGCTGTGCTTCTCGCGCAGGCGCCGCAGCTCGTCGCCCAGGTCCCGGCTGTAGGCGGTGGAGGTGATCGCAGTCATGCGTTGGAACCGTAGGGATTGGCCGCGGTCCACGGGCCGGCTCGTTCGGGTGAAAATAGTCCGGTGAGGACCCTTCTCTGGTGCGCCGCGATGACGCTCGTGTGGCTCGGCGCGATGGCGTACCTCGCCCTCGACGACCCGTCGTACATCGACCCGAGGTCCGTCATCGGCTCGTCGGTGGGCTGGGTGGTCGCGACGACGCTGAGCTGGCTCGTGCTGCGCCGGGCGAAGGCGCCGGCGTTGTGGGAGATCGCGGTCGTGACGGCGCCCGCCTCGCTCGTGACGCTCGTGTTCGTGAGCGTCGGCGCGGCCTTCGTCGCCCCGACGCCGGGAGCCTGACCCGGCGGCTGAGAGGCTGAGGGCATGCACTCCCACCGGCCCGTCTGGCACTGCCTGGCGTTCGCGGGCGTCTGGTACGCCGCGCTGGTCCTGCTGAACCTGGTCACGGGCGGGGGCGCCGAGGCGGCGCGCGCCGCGACGATCGGGGTGGTGCCGTGGCTCGGGGCGTCCGTGGCGCTCATGAGGTTCAGCGGCGTGAAGGCCTGGCGCCTGGTCGTGCTGGGGCTGCCGATCTTCTACTTCCTGTGGGCCGTCACCGTCGTCGTGTCGTACCGGTTCGTCGTCCCGGCCAGCGGCTGACGTGCGAAGGGCCCGGCAGCGCTTGCCACCGGGCCCTTCGCCCGAGCACGAACCAGAAGCACGAACTAGACGGCCAGCAGTGCGCTGACCTCGCGGCCCGCGAGCCGCGAACGGCCGCCGAGAGCGGCGATCTCCAGCACCACGGACACGCCGGTCACGATGCCGCCCGCGCGTTCCACGAGCGCGCACGCGGCCTCGGCGGTGCCACCGGTGGCGAGGACGTCGTCCACGACCACGACGCGCTGGCCGGGCTGGATGGCCTCCGCGGGCAGCTCCAGCGACGCTGTGCCGTACTCCAGGTCGTAGGACTGGGAGTCCGCCACCACCGGGAGCTTGCCCGGCTTGCGCAGCGGCACGACGCCGTAGCGCCACCCGTAGCCCAGGGCGGCACCCAGGAGGAAGCCGCGCGATTCGATGGCGGCGATCACCTGGGTGCTGTCGTCGATCTTGTCCTGCAGGGCGTCGACCACGGCGCGCAGGGCGTCCGGGTCGGCGAGGACGGGCGTGAAGTCCCGGAAGACGACCCCCGGCTGGGGGAAGTCCGGGACCTCACGCAGCAGTCCCAGAGCACGATCCAATTTCAACGCTGGCGCTTTCCGGTCGGGCGGCGGCGCGCGTCGCCTGCCTTGGCGGTGCGGTGCGGCACCGACGCGGCGGCGGCGTACGCCTCTTCCTTGCGCAGGTCGGCGGCGAGGGCGTCCTCGTCGGCCGTCTCGATGCCGCCCGCGACCTGCGGGCCGGTGGCCTTGGCGCGGCGGGCGGCCACCCGCCTGGCCTGCGCGACGTACTTCGGGTCGCGCATCTTCAGGTCGACCAGCACCGGGGTGGCGATGAAGATCGACGACAGCGCGCCGATGAACATGCCGACGAGCTGCACGAGCGCCAGGTCCTGCAGCGTGCCGACGCCGAGGATGCCGACGCCGACGACCAGCAGGCCGATGACCGGCAGGAGCGCGATCAGCGAGGTGTTGATCGAGCGCATCAGCGTCTGGTTCAGCGCCAGGTTCGACGCCTCCGCGTAGGTGCGGCGGGTCAGGCCCAGCAGGCCCCGGGTGTTCTCCTTGACCTTGTCGAACACGACGACCGTGTCGTACAGGGAGAAGCCGAGGATGGTGAGCAGGCCGATGACCGTCGCCGGCGTCACCTCGAAGCCGATGAGCGAGTAGACGCCCGCGGTGATGATGACGTCGTGGAACACGGCGACGAGCGCGCCGACGGCCATCCGCCACTCGAAGTAGAACGCCAGGAACAGCGTCACCGCGACGAAGAACCAGAACAGGGCCCAGAGGGCCTTGCCGCTGATCTCACCGCCCCAGGACGCGGAGACGGCGCTGTCGGAGATCGCCGTCTGGCCGCCCTGCGGCTGGAGGTCCTGCGACAGCCCGGTCTTGAGGGCCGCGACCTCCGCGACGTTCAGCGCGGGCGACTTGAGCTGGATCGTCGCGCTGGCGCCGGAACCGACGGCCTGCACGGCGTTCGGCTTCTTGCCGGGGACGGCCTTCGCGTAGGCGTCCTCGACGGCCTTCGGCGTGATGGTCTGGCCGCTGGCCGACACCGACGGCATCGAGATCTTGGTGCCGCCCTCGAAGTCGATGCCGAGGTTGAAGCCCTTGAACACCATCGAGCCGATGCAGACCAGCAGGATGATGCCCGAGACGATGTACCAGCGGGTGCGCTTGCCGACGATGTCGAAGGCGCCGTTGCCCACGTAGAGGCGTGAGAACACGCTGCTCATGTCAGGCCTCCTTCACGGCGGACGTCTTGCCGGTCGTGGTGGCGCGGTGAGCGGCGCCCTCGCGGGCGGCACCACCCAGGCCGGACAGGCTCGGGTTGGACAGGAACTTGGACTTCGAGGCCATGGCGACCAGGGGGTGCGTCACCAGGAACACGACGACGAGGTCGAGGACCGTCGACATGCCCAGGGTGAACGCGAAGCCCTTCACCTGGCCGACGGCGATCACGTACAGCACGGCGGCGGCGATGAAGCTGACCGCGTCGGCGGAGAGGATCGTGCGCCGCGAGCGGACCCAGGCGCGTGGCACGGCGGAGCGGAACGTGCGGCCCTCGCGCACTTCGTCCTTCAGCCGTTCGAAGAAGACGATGAACGAGTCCGCGGTGATGCCGATCGCGACGATGAACCCGGCGATGCCGGCGAGGTCGAGCGTGAAGCCGATCAGGCGGCCGAGCAGGACCAGCACGGCGTAGATGACCACGCCGGACAGGACCAGCGACAGGATCGTCAGGATGCCGAGGAGGCGGTAGTAGAACAGGCAGTACACGAAGACCAGCGCGAGGCCGATGCCGCCGGCGATCAGGCCCGCCTTGAGCGACTGCAGGCCCAGCGTCGGGGAGATCGTCTGCGCCTCGGACGAGTCGAAGGAGAGCGGCAGCGCGCCGTACTTCAGCGTGTTCGCGAGGTTCGTGGCTTCCTTCAGCGTGAACTTGCCGCTGATCTCGGTCGAGCCGCCCGCGATGGCCGACTGGATGGTCGGCGCGGACATGACCTCGCCGTCGAGCACGACCGCGACGGCCTGCTGGACGTTGGCCGAGGTGAACGCGGCCCACTTCGTGCCGCCCTCGGACTTGAACTCGAGGTTGACGACGTAGCCGGTGCCGTTCGGGTTGTTGTTGGCCGCGGCGTTGTTGATGTCCTCACCGGTGAGGCGGGAGTAGTTCGTGTAGTCGTCCGGCTTGGTCTGGGTGTCCTCCTTGGGAGGGTTGACCGGAGCCAGCGTGTACTTGAACTCGCCCTTCTCGTCGCAGGTGACGAGCGGCTTGTCGAGGTCGTCGTTGCCGCGCAGCGGGTCGGCCTTGGAGCAGTCGAGCAGGAGCGCGGCCTGCTGGAGGACCTGCGGGTCCGTGCTCTGGCGCAGGGCCTTCGCGTCCTGGATCTCCTTCGCGACCTTCGGGTCGACGTTGGAGGGCGCGGACGGCGTGGACGCGGGGGCACTGGACGAGGACGGCGCGGCGCCGCTCGACGGCGGGGCGCTGGACGGCTGCGCGGCCAGGTTCGGCGCGGGGCGGCCCTGCGGGGCGTTGCTCGACGAGGGGGTGCCGGCGCTCTGGCTCGGCGGCGCGGACGGCGGCGTGCTCGCGGTGCCCGACGGGGAGGTGCTCGGAGACGGCTGCGTGGCCGGCGTGCCCGCCGGGACCGGCTGGCCGATGACCTTGCGGAACGCGAGGCGGGCGGTCTGGCCCAGACCCTTCGCGCCCTCGCTGTCGGCGCCGGGGACCGTGATCACCAGGTTGTTGCCGTCGCGCACGACCTCGGCACCGGAGACGCCGAGACCGTTGACGCGCACCTCGATGAGGTCACGTGCGCGGTTCAGCGCTTCCTCGCTCGGTTGGGCGCCGTCTTCCTGGCGCGCGGTCAGGGTGACGAGCGTGCCGCCCTGGAGGTCGATACCGAGCTTGGGTTTGGCCGAACCGTTCCCGGTCAAAAAGACCAGGGCGTAAAGCGCGACCACGATGAGGACAAAACTCGCCAGATACTTCGCAGGGCGAATTTGCCCGGCCGGAGGTGCCACGATCCGTCCGTCTCCTAGTAGCGATGGTTTCCGAGCGCGCAGCGTAACGCGCGCCGGGTGAGCTGCGCGTCACTACCTGGAGTTGGCGGTGTTCACAGTTGCCAACTCCAGGTGTCACGAGGTTGTTCGTTACTTCTTGGCGCTGTGGTCGAGGGGCTCGGCGACCTGCGCGGTGGTGGTCACCTCGTCCTCGGCGTCCACCTTCTCCTCGACGACGGTCTCGTCGGTGTCGGCGACCTTCTCGCGGATGGCGGCGCGCAGCCAGCGCGTGACGACGCCCTCGGAGATCTCGATGTCGATGGTGGTGTCGTGGCTGGCGTCGGCGACGGTGCCGTACAGACCGGACGTCGTCATCACCTTGTCACCGGGTGCGAGCGAGTTCTGCAGCTGCTGCTGCTCGGCCATCGCGCGCTTCTGCTTGCGCGCGCTGAGGAACAGCGGCACCGCGAGCAGAACCAGAAGCAACGGGAACATCAAAGACGTAAGGTCCATCATTCTCCGATCAAGTGGACATGCCTCGACGCACGTCCGATATGTCCAGGTGCTTTCACCGATTGTGCCAGGTCACCACAGTTGATCACCGGCGGGCGGTTCCAGCCCCAGGTGGTGCCACGCGGCCGGCGTCGCCACTCGTCCGCGTGGTGTCCGGGCCAGCATGCCAGCCCGGACCAAATAGGGCTCGCACACCTCTTCGACGGTGGTCGGCTCCTCACCCACCGCGACCGCGAGCGTGGACACCCCGACCGGTCCCCCGCCGAAGCTCTTGACCAGCGCCGCGAGCACCGCGCGGTCGAGCCGGTCGAGGCCGAGCTCGTCGACGTCGTAGACCTCCAGGGCCTGCCGGGCGATGTCCTCCGTGACCCGGCCGTCGGCCCTGACCTCGGCGAAGTCGCGGACCCGGCGCAGCAGCCGGTTGGCGATGCGCGGGGTGCCCCGGCTGCGCCCGGCGATCTCCTTCGCGCCGTCGTCGTGCAGGTCGACGCCGAGGATCTTGGCGCTGCGCTTCACGATGAGGTCGAGCTCGTCGGCGCTGTAGAACTCCATGTGCCCGGTGAAGCCGAACCGGTCGCGCAGCGGCCCGGTCAGCGCGCCGGACCGCGTCGTGGCCCCGACCAGCGTGAACGGCGCGATGTCGAGCGGGATGCTGGTCGCGCCCGGCCCCTTGCCGACGACGACGTCGACCCGGAAGTCCTCCATGGCGAGGTAGAGCATCTCCTCGGCCGGCCGCGCCATCCGGTGGATCTCGTCGATGAAGAGCACGTCGCCCTCGACGAGGTTGGACAGCATGGCCGCGAGGTCGCCGGCCCGTTCGAGCGCGGGACCGCTGGTGATGCGGATGGCGCTGTTGAGCTCCTTGGCGATGATCATCGCCAGGGACGTCTTGCCCAGCCCGGGCGGCCCGCTGAGCAGCACGTGGTCCGGTGCCGTGCCGCGGCGCATCGCCCCGTGCAGCACGAGTTCGAGCTGTTCGCGGACCCGGTGCTGCCCGACGAACTCCTCCAGGTCGGCGGGCCGGAGGCTGGTCTCGATGTCACGCTCGGCGGGCGCGACGTACGGGCTCAGCTCGTCGTCGCTCACTTGCGCCCCAGGGTCGCGAGCGCACGGCGCAGCACGGCGGGCGTGGACTGGTCGGGGTTCTCGGAGAGGACCTTGTCGACGGTCTGCTCCGCGGCCTTGGCCGGGAACCCGAGCCCGAGCAGCGCCTCGACGACGTGGTCACGCGTCTGGCTGTGCGCGGGCGTGGTCGGCGTGGGCAGCTGCCCGACCTTGTCGCGCAACTCGATGATGAGCCGCTCGGCGCCCTTCTTGCCGATGCCGGGCACCTGCGTGAGCACGGTGATGTTGCCTTCGGCCAGCGCGTGCCGCAGCTTGTCGGGCTCCAGCACCGCGAGCGTGGCGAGCGCGATCCGCGGCCCGATGCCGCTGACCGTCTGCAGCAGCCCGAAGAGCTCCCGCGCCTCGGCGTCGGCGAACCCGAACAGCGTGAGGCTGTCCTCGCGCACGACCAGCGTGGTGGCGAGGTGCGCCTCCTCGCCGCGGCGCAGGCTCGCGAGGGTGGTCGGGGTGGCCTGGACGGCGAACCCGACGCCTCCCACCTCGACCACGGCGTGGTCGAGGCCGACGTGCTGCACCTGGCCGCGCAGTGACGAGATCACCTGGTTCCTCCGGTCGTGACGTGCTTCGAGAGTAGTGAGCGCGGGTGGGTGGACCGGCGCGGATCGAGGCGGTGCGGGCTGGACCGGCGCGGGTCGGGGCGGCGCGCGGAGCGGCGCGGATCGGGCTGGCGCAACTTGGTCGCGCGCGGACTGGACCGCTGCGGGCTGGCCTCGCGCGGGCAGGAACTGCGCAAGCCGGCATGGCGTGGGCCGGAATCGCGCAATCTGACCTCGCGCGGGTTGGACCGGCGCGGACTGGACCGGCTCGGGTCCAGGGGGTGCGGGTGGAACCGGCGCAGGCCGGCCCCGTGTGGCCTGAACCGGCGCGGACTGGCCTCACTCGGGCTGGACCGGCGCGAGTTGAGCTGGCCCGGGCTGGGCTGACGCGAGTCGAGCTGCCGCAGGCCGGGCTGACGCACGTCAAGCTGCCGCAAGTCGGGCCGCCGCGCACCGGGCCGCCGCACATCGAGCCGCCGCACACCGGGCCGCCGCACATCGGGCCGCCGCACATCGGGCCGCCGCAAGTCAGGCTGCCGCACGTCGACCTGCCACACGTCGGGCCGCCGCGAGTCGGCGCCGCGCAAGCGCACGCTCGCGCAGGCGTCCCCCTGCCCTGAGGACCCCCGGCCTTGATCCTCCCCGCCACCCCTGACGATTTCGGCGACCGCTGAAGCCATCGCGATCGCCGCGACCCGGTTCACCCGATCCGCCGAACCGTCCACGACGAGGCCCGCCGAACCGCGCATGACGAGGCCCGCTGAACCATTCGCGACCCGATCCGCCAAACTGTTCGCGACCAGGTCCGCCGAACCGTTCACGGCGAGTTCCGCCGCGCCGCCTCGGCCAGCTTCGCCTTGTGCACGCGCGCCAGTTCCGCCGCCCGCGCCTGCGCCTCCTCCAGCCGCGACTTCATCGGCGCGCGCCAGTGGTGGCAGATGGCCAGGGCCAGGGCGTCCGCCGCGTCGGCGGGTTTCGGGGCCACCTTCAGGCCCAGCAGCTTCGTCACCATCATCGTCACCTGCGCCTTGTCGGCGCGGCCCGAGCCCGTGACGGCGGCCTTCACCTCGGACGGCGTGTGGAACTCCACCGGCAGGCCGCGTTGCGCCGCCGCCAGGGCCACCACGCCGGACGCCTGCGCCACCCCCATGGCGGTGCGGACGTTGTGCTGCGCGAAGACGCGTTCGATCGCGACCACCTGGGGTTCGTAGCGGTCCAGCCATTCGCAGACGCCCACGTACAGCTCGTGCAGCCGCACGGACAGAGGGGCGTCTACGGGCGTGCGCAGGACGTCGACCGCCACGGCGCGCACGACGCGGCCCGGGCCGCCGTCCACCACGCCGAAGCCGCACCTGGTCAGACCGGGGTCGACCCCGAACACCCGCACTACCGCTCCCCGGATCGCTCAACGAACAACAGTTCGAACCATATCCGGTACACCTATAGGCGACTGGCACCGACACGGTTCGACAAGTCCACTCCGGCGTTACTACGGTGGTCGGGTTTCGATCACGGGAGCGCCGGTGAAGAGGTTCTGGGTGGTTGCGGGGTGCGTCGGCACCTTCATGGCCGTCACGATCCTCCTGGTGCTCGCCGCGCCCCGCGAGATCGGCGTCGCGGTCGACAAGGTCGTGCAGCTCGTGTTCGCGATGGCGGCCCTCGTCGCCTATGCGCGCCAACGCGACGGATGGATGATGGCGGCGATGACCAGCCTCGCGGTCGGGTTGTCGGCGTGGATCTGGGGTCAGCAGATCCTGGGCGTGCAGCTGCCGTCGTCGACGATCGCGCCGATCGGGTTCACGCTCGTGCCGTTCCTGTGCCTGGCGGCGGTGGTCGTCAAGGCGCAGCACCGCCGCGGGAACGACCACCTGCCGAACTACCGCAGCCGCTCGGTGGTCGTGCTCGACGGGCTGATCGTGATCGGGTCGCTGTTCGTGCTGACGTGGGTGTCGGCGCTGGAGTCGCTGACCCGCGCGTGGGCCACCAAGGGGGCGGGCTTCGCGACCGTCATCGCGCACCCCGCCGCGTACCTCGTGCTGCTCGTGACGATCGTCGTGCTGTCGTGGACCCACCAGCCCGTGCGCCAGTGGCCGATGCTCTTCATCGCGGTGGCCGGCATCGCGCAGTCGTCGTCGGGGTGGGTGTTCGCCTACTACATCGCGCAGGGCATCACGGCGATCCCCGCCAGCGCGGACATTGGTTTCATGCTGTGTCCCGCCTTCTTCTTCCTCAGCGCGCTGGCACCGATCCGCAACCACGAACCCACGTCCGGAGGGCTGCGCACGGCCGACCTCCTGCATCTGCTCGTGCCGTACCTCCCGCTCGCGATCACGGGTCTGTTCGTCATCTGGAACACGGCCACCGGCGGCCGCCTCAACCCCGTGGAGATCTACGTCGGCCTTGTGGTCGTGTGTCTCGTGATCGTGCGTCAGCTGCTCACGCTGATGGACAACGTCCGGCTGATGGACCAGCTGCGCGTCTCGCGGGAACGTCTGCAGCACGAGGCGACGCACGACCCGTTGACGGGCGTCGCGAACCGGTCGTTGTTCCGCGAACGGCTCGAGCGCGCGCTGGCGGTCCGAGAGCGCTCGAAGCCGTTGATCCTGCTGTTCATCGACGTGGACGGGTTCAAGGCCGTCAACGACAACAACGGCCACGCCGAGGGAGACGTCGTCCTGCGCAACGTCGCCGCACGGCTGGAGCACAGCGTCCGGCCCGAGGACACCGTCGCACGGCTCGGCGGCGACGAGTTCGGGGTGCTGGTCGACGGCGGTGACGCCGAGGAGATCGGCGACCGGCTGCTCACGGCGCTCGGCCACCCGCACGAGGTGCTCGGGCGGGTGCACAGCGTGCGTGCCAGCATCGGTGTCGCACAACGGTTCTCGTTCGACCCCACGATCACCGCCGACGACGTGCTCGGCGCCGCCGACGCCGCGATGTACACGGCGAAACGGCTGGGCAAGGGCATGGTCGTCGTGCACGGTTCCCCGCTCCCGGAGATGACGTGACCCCAGAACAGCTGATCAGCGACCTGGGCATGCAGGAACTGCCCGTGGAGGGCGGCCACTTCGCGCAGACGCACCGGTCGGACGAGGCGTCCGCGATCGCGTACCTGCTGCGGTTCCCGGACTTCTCCGGCATGCACGTGCTGGAGCACCTGGAGATCTACCACTTCCACGCCGGCTCGCCGCTGCGGATGCTGCTGCTGCACCCGGACGGCTCGGTCACCGAACCGGTGCTGAGCCCGTCGAACCCGCAGGTCGTCGTGCCCGCGGGCGTGTGGCAGGGCAGCACCCCGGCCGGTGACTGGTCGCTCGTCGGCACGGTCGTCGTGCCGCCGTACACCGACGACGTCGTCGAGTTCGGCCACGCGGACGACCTGTGCGCGCGTTATCCCTCTCACGCCGAGACGATCAAGCCCCTGTGCCGCTTCTAGGATTCGTGGAATGGCCCTGATCCAGCTCAACGGCATCGACCTCAACGTCCAGACCGAGGGCTCCGGCGAGCTCGTAGTGCTCGTGATGGGCACCGGCAGTCCCGGCCGCGTCTGGCGCTCCTACCAGGTGCCCGCGCTGGTCGAGGCCGGCTACCGGGTCGCCTTCTTCGACAACCGCGGCATCAAGCCGTCGTCGGAGTGCGCCGGCGGCTTCACGATCGACGACATGGTGGCCGACACCGCCGCGCTGATCACCCACCTCGGTGGCGGCCAACCGGCCCACGTCATCGGCACGTCGCTGGGCGCCCGCATCACCCAGGAGCTGGCGCTGGCGCAGCCGTCTCTGGTGCGCTCGGCGGTGCTGATGGCCACGTACGGCCGGCCAGAGCCGGTGATGCAGGCGTGGTCGCGCGCCCTGTGCGACCTCCACGACCAGGGTGCCGAGGTGCCCGCGGCGTTCTACGCGGCCGCGTCGGTGGTCCGCAACGTCTCGCGGTCGACGCTGGCCGATCCCCGCACCGCCCAGGACTGGCTGCAGATGTACGAGTTCGCGGGGTCCTCGCTCAGCGCGGGCGATCGCGCGCAGCTCGCGCTGAGCGACTTCGACTCGCGGCTGGAGGCGTACCGGGCGATCACCGCGCGCACGCTGGTGGTCGGGTTCGCCGACGACCTCGTGCTGCCGCCCCGCCTCTCGCGCGAGGTGGCGGACGCGATCCCCGGCGCCCGCTACACCGAGGTGGCCGGCTGCGGGCACATCGGGTACCTGGAGCGGCCGGACGAGGTCAACCGGCTGCTGCTGGAGTTCCTCCGCGCAGGATGAACTCCGCCGTCTCCCCGGCCAGCCGGTCGAGGAACGCCGCCCGGTCGAAGTCCGGGTCCTCCGGCACGCCGGGCGGCAGCGTGTTCATGAAGCTGAAGTGCCCGGCTCCCGGCTCCACCCGCACCTCGACGGGACCGGGGGCCTGCCGCAGCACCTCGATCTGCAACGGCGGCGTCACGGTGTCCTTGGTGCCCGCGTAGGCGAGCACCGGCACGTCGACGCCCTCCAGCGCGCGGGGCCCGACGAACCACCCGGCGGCGGGCGCGAACAGCACCAGCTTCGAGACCCGCGGCGAGCGCGGCACGTCGAGCGGCTTGCGGCCGCGGCCCCACGGCGTGGCGCCCGCGAGGCACAGCGCCGCCCACCCGCCGATGGAGTGGCCGACGACCGCGACGTCGCCGGAGGTGCCCTCCAGCGCCTCGACGAGCCCCTCGGGGCGCTTGAGCAGGTCGGCGGTGGACGGCTCGCCCGGCATCAGCCGCTCGAACCGGGGCGCGACCACCTGGCAGCCGCGGCCGGTCAGGTGGTCCAGCAGCGGCCGGTGCCGTTCCGGGTCACCGCCGCCGCCGGCGGCGAAGAGCACGATCACGGGAGACCTCCTCCTAGCGGTGGGCAGCCTGGCCGGTCGGCCTGATCAGGATCTCGTTCACATCCACTGTGGACGGCTGCGACACGGCGTACAGGACCGCCCTGCCCACGTCCTGCGGTTCCAGCTTCGGCTCGTTCGCGCGGGACGCCGGGATCGCGTCGGTGTCGACGAGTCCCGGCTGGACGACGGTGACCCGCACGCCGGTGCCGACGGCCTCGGCGCGGATCGCCTGCGCGAGACCCGTGATCGCCCACTTGGTCGCCGAGTACAGGTTGCCCGGCCGCACGCCCCGGCCCGCGGCCGACCCGGTCAGCACGAGGTGGCCGCCCGAGCGCAGCAGGAACGGCATCGCGGCGCGGGCCGTGAACGCCGGGCCGCACACGTTCGTGGTGACCATGCTGGTCCATTCGGAGGGGTCGGCGCCCGCCGAAGACACGAACGAGGTGTCCACCGAGACGCCCGCGTTCGCGAAGACGACGTCTACCCGCCCCCAACGCGATTCCACTCGGGACATGAGATCCTGCACGGAGTCCCATGAGGACACGTCGCACTTCGCGTCCCACCCGCGGTCGCCGACGGACTCCTCGGCCGAGCGCGAGGCCCTGACCACGCGATACCCCGCCTCGGCGGCCAGGACCGCCGTCGCCGCGCCGATCCCGCGGGAGGCACCCGTCACCACGAAGACTTTCTCCATGATCGGCAACCCTAGTCAGGGAAACGTCAGCGGCGCCTGTTTGGATGCCGCGCATGAATGTCAACCGCAGGTCCGTGTTCGGGCTGGGGACCGTCGCCGCCGCGACGGCCGTGCTCGGCACCAACGGTGCAGCGCAGGCGCAGGAGGAGGCGGAGGTCGAGATCGAACGCTTCCCGACGACCGCCGACCGGTCGCGCAAGCGCATCGCGCAGATCTACCGGCGGCAGGTCCGCAAGGCCAGGGGCACCTGGTCGTCGCTCATCACCGTCGCCGACCTCGACGGCACCACGAAGTCCGCCGTGGACGAGGACGCCGACCGGGTCGTCGAGGCCTACAGCGTCAACAAGATCGCCGTCGCGGTCGCCGTGCTCGACAAGGTGGACCGGGGGCTCGTCCGGCTCGACCAGACGGTCACCGTCTCGTCCGCGATCGTCATCCAGGACACCGACGGCATCTTCGCGCTCGACGGCGCGTACCCGAGCGAGGTCACCGTGGGCCACGCGCTCGCGAACCTGCTGACCGTCTCGGACAACACGGCCGTGCGCCTGTGCGGCCTGGTCGTGCCTGCTCTCGAGCTCAACGAGATCCTGCGCGCCAAGGGTTTCGTGCACACGCAGGTCGTGCCCGTCGCGAACCCCAACCGGTTCTTCCTCGGCACCACGACGGCCCGCGAGACGCACACGCTGCTGCAGAAGCTGGTCGACGGCCGGTTGCTGTCCGAGGCGTCGACCGCCTACCTGCTGAACATCCTGCGCGCCACCGCGGCCTTCACCGACGGCGTCCGGCTGAACCTCACGACGAACGAGCGCCTGCGCGTCGCGACGAAGGCCGGCTGGTTCGAGGACGGCCGCAACGAGGCCGGGATCATGTTCAGCGAGGACGACCGCGCGATCCTGATCTACTCGATGTTCGCCTCCGGCACCTTCACCGGTGACAAGGCGGCGAACGAGGTCGACTTCAGCACCACGCACCCGGCCGTCGCGGCCCGCGCGGAGCTCGGCCGGTCGCTGTTCGACGCGGTCATCAAGATCACGACCTCGAAGCCGCGGCACCGCCCGAAGGTCTACCGGTTCTTCAACGGCGGCTGACCTCTGGAGCTACCGACTTCCTGAGAGTTCCGTGAATCCGCGCCACCGGGCACCGGATTTCGGCTATACAGGCACCACGCCGGGGTCGGTCGTCGCCGCCGTCGACGACCGGCTTCCCGCGCAGTCGCCCTACAACGCCGGTTCCACCAGGTCGCGGTACCTGCGTGCCACCTCCGCGACGACCTCGTCGAAGTCCGCGGCCCAGATGTCGGCGTTGAAGATCTCGACCTCCACGTCCCCCGCGTAACCGGTGGCAGCGACGTGCCTGGTCAGGCGGTCCAGGTCGATGTCCCCGTCGCCGGGATACCCGCGGCCCAGCAACACGTCCGCGGGCACCGGCGTGAGCCAGTCGCACACCTGGTACGACGCGATGAGCGGCCCCGCGCGCACGATCTGCGCGTCGAGGTCCGGGTCCCACCAGACGTGCAGCGCGTCCACGACGACGCCGACCGACGGGTGCCGTTCCGCGAGGTCGAGCGCCTGCGACAACGTCGAGAGCACGCCGCGGTCGGCGCAGAACACCGGGTGCATCGGTTCCAGCGCGAGCGTCACGCCCGCCTCCACGGCGTACCCGGACAGCTCAGCGACGGCGTCCGCGACGCGCTGACGTGCGCCGACGAGGTCCTTGTTCGCCTGCACTCCCCCGACCACCATCACGAGCACGTCGGTGCGCAGCGCGGCCGCCTCGTCGATCGCGCGCCGGTTGTCGTCGAGCGCGGCCCGGTTGTCCACTGCGGTCAGGAACCCGCCGCGGCACAACGACGACACGCGCAGCCCGGCGTCCGCGACGAGCTTGGCCGTGCGGCCGAGGCCGTGGTCGGCGACGGGGCCGCGCCAGAGGCCGATCGACTCGATCCCGTGCCGCGCGCAGCCCTCGACGGCCTCCGCGACGGTCGCGCGCTTGATCGTGGCCTGGTTCAGCGAGAGGCGAGCCACTGCCGCCACCGCCGTTCCGCGAGCTCCGGGTCGACCACGCCGGCGAGTTCGGCGAGCCGCTTGGCCTCGGCGAGGTGCTCGACGCCGCGGGCCGATTCCAGGCCGCCGAGCAACCGGAAGTGGTCCTGGTGCCCGGCGAGCCACGCCAGGAACACCACACCGGTCTTGTAGTAGTACGTGGGCGTGCTGAACAGGTGGCGCGACAACGGGACCGTGGGCGCCATGACCCGGTGGAACCCGGCGGTGTCGCCCTCGGCGAGCCGCGCGAGGGCCTTCGCCGCGACCGGGGCGATCGGGTCGAAGATGCCGAGCAGCGCGTCGCTGAAGCCCTGCTCGTCGCCCGCGATCAGCTCGGGGTAGTGGAAGTCGTCGCCGGTGTAGCAGCGGACGCCGGGCGGCAACGCGCGCCGCAGGCCGACCTCGTGGTCGGCGTCGAGCAGCGAGACCTTCACGCCGTCCACTTTGTCCGGTCGGGAGCGGATGACCTCCAGGAAGTTCGCGGTGGCCCGCGGGACGTCGGCGGCGCCCCAGTAGCCCTCGAGCCGGGGGTCGAACGCGGTGCCGAGCCAGTGCAGGACCACCGGTTCGCTGACGCGGTCGAGCAGCGTGCCGTAGACCTTCTCGTAGTCCTCCGGCCCCCTCGCCGCGGCCGCGAGGTGGCGCGAGCACATCAGCACCGGTTGCGCGCCCGCCTCTTGAACGACGTCGAGCTGTTCCAGGTAGGCCTGCAGCACGTCGTCCAGACCGGGCTCGCCGGTCAGGTGGTCGGTCGCGACGCCCGCGCAGAGCCGGCCCGCCTTCTCGGCGGCGCTGCGGCGGATCAGCTCGGCCGCGGCCGGCCAGTCGAGTCCCATGCCGCGCTGCGCGGTGTCCATCGCCTCCGCGACGCCCAGGTTGTGCGACCAGAGGTGGTGCCGGAACGCGAGCGTCGCGTCCCAGTCCACCGTGCGCTCGTCCGCGGCCACCACGTGTGCCGCCGCGAACACGATCCGTTCACCGCGGTCAGACATCCGCGATCGCCACCCGGCGACCCTCCGAAGAGGACCGCAGCCCGGCGGCGGCCAGCGCCACCCCGCGCGCCCCGGCGCGGAAGTCGTGCGGGAACGGGCCGTCGCCGGCCACGTGCCGCAGGAACTCCGCCCACTGCACCTTGAAGCCGTTGTCGAAGTCCTCGTTGTCCGGCACCTGCTGCCACTGCTCGCGGAACGGGTGCGCGACCGGCAGGTCCGGGTTCCAGACGGGCTTCGGCGTGGCGGCGCGGGGCTGCACGAAGCACTCCCGCAGCCCCGCGACGGCGCTGCCCTCCGTGCCGTCCACTTGGAACTCGACGAGCTCGTCGCGGCGCACCCGCACGCACCACGACGAGTTGATCTGGGCGATCACGCCGTTCTCGATCTCGAAGATCCCGTACGCGGCGTCGTCCGCGGTCGCCTCGTAGGGGCTGTCCTGTTCGTCCCAGCGCGTCGGGATGTGCGTGACGGCCTTGGCCGTGACCGCCTCGACGCGGCCGAAGAGGTCGTGGAGCAGGTAGCTCCAGTGGCAGAACATGTCCGAGACGATGCCGCCGCCGTCCTCGGCGCGGTAGTTCCAGCTCGGGCGTTGGGCGGGCTGCCAGTCGCCCTCGAAGACCCAGTAGCCGAACTCGCCGCGCACGCTGAGGATCCGGCCGAAGAAGCCGCCGTCGACCAGCCGCTTGAGCTTGCGGATGCCCGGCAGGTACAGCTTGTCGGCCACGACGCCGTGCCGGACGCCCTTCTCGTCGGCCAGCCGCGCGAGCTCCAGGGCCTGCGCAACCGTGTCCGAGACGGGCTTCTCGGTGTAGACGTGCTTGCCGGCCTCGATGGCCTTCGTGATCGACTCCACGTGCTTCGAGGTGACCTGCGAGTCGAAGTAGACCTCGACCGACGGGTCCGCCAGCGCGCTGTCCAGGTCCGTCGTCCACCGCGCCAGGTCGTGGCGCTCGGCGATCTCCTTGAGCTTGTCGGCGTTGCGGCCCACGAGGACCGGCTCCACCTTGAGCAGCGTCCCGTCCCGCAGCCGCACGCCCTGCTCGCGCAACGGCAGCAGGGACCGGACCAGGTGCTGGCGGTACCCCATCCGCCCGGTGACGCCGTTGACCGCGACCCCGATGGTCCGAACTGCCATCACACCTCCCTGGTAGCAGCGCTGGAAAGCGCTTTCCCGCCACGCTAATGGCGGCACTTCGCGGCCGTCAACCTCCCCGCGAGTTAGTCTCAGCGCTCACATGCGTGGTGACGGAGGTGGTCGTGTCCGCCCGACAGGTGACGCTCGCCGAGGTGGCGAAGCAGGCGGGTGTGTCGTTGGCGACCGCTTCCCGCGTGCTCAACGGCAGCACGCGGCAGGTGAGCGAGGACCTCAGCGACCGCGTCCTGCGCACCGCGGAGGAGCTCGGCTACGTGCCGAACGCCTCGGCGCAGGCGCTGGCCCGCAACTCGAGCTCGCTCGTCGGACTGGTCGTGCACGACATCACCGACCCGTACTTCTCCTGCATCGCGGCGGGGGTGACGCGGGTGGCCGAGGCGGCCGGGCTCGTCGTCGTCCTCGGCACGACCGGGCGCCGGCCGGAGCGTGAAGTCGAGCTGCTCTCGACTTTGCGCGCGCACCGGGCGCGTGCGGTGGTGCTCGCCGGTTCGCGGACCACGGACCGCGCGTCGCAGGCGCGGCTCGCGGCGGAGATCGACGCGTTCACCGAGCAGGGCGGCCGTGTGGCGTGCGTGTCGCAGGCGAAGCTCGGCACCGACACGGTCGTGCCGGGCAATCGGGCAGGAGGGCGCGCGCTCGCCCGTTCGCTCGCGGAGCTGGGCCACAAGAAGTTCGCCGTGCTGGGCGGTCCCCCCGAACTCGTGGTGGCCCGCGACCGGCTGGCCGGGTTCAAGGCGGGGCTCGCCGACGCCGGGATCGCGCCGCCCGTGGTGGTCAACGGCGCGTTCACCCGCGACGGCGGCCACGAGGCCGCGCTGGAGCTGCTGGCGTCGAAGACGCGCGCGACCTGCGTGTTCGCCGTGACCGACGTGATGGCGATGGGCGCGATGGCGGCCCTGCGCGAGCGCGGCGTGCGCGTGCCGGAGGACATGTCGATCGCCGGGTTCGACGACATCCCGACGCTGCGCGACACGGTCCCCGCGCTGTCGACCGTCCGGTTGCCGCTCGAGGAGATGGGTGAGATCGCCGCGGGTCTCGTGCTCGACGGCGGAGGTGACGAGGCCCGCACCGTCCGCGTGGCGGGTGAGGTGGTGCTGCGGGCGTCCACTGCCCACAATTAGACTCGTCCGGCTGTCCACGTACTTGAGTCATGAGGAGTTGAGCCGTCCCCATGGGGTCTGGCCCAGGCTGGCATACCAATCCGGTCCCCCGTTCTGATGGAGCGCGCAGGTGACCGGAATCCTTCTGAGCGTGCTCGGTCTGGTCGCCGTCGTGGCGCTGACCGCGGGCACCTTCATCGCGGTGGCGGCGGAGTTCTCGCTGACCGCGCTGGAACGCAGCACCGTCGAACGCCACGTCGCCGAGGTGGGCGACGCCACGGCGCGGACCATCGACCGTGCACACCGGACGTTGTCCTTCCAGCTCTCCGGCGCGCAGCTCGCCATCACCCTGACCACGCTGATCACCGGCTACATCGCGGAGCCCGCGATCGCGGCGCTGATCGAGCCGGGCCTGACCGGCCTCGGCGTGCCGGAGTCGGTGGCCGACTGGCTGTCGCTGGCCCTCGCGCTGGCGATCGCCACGGCGTTGTCGATGGTGTTCGGCGAGCTGGTGCCGAAGAACCTGGCCATCGCGAAGCCGCTCGAGACCGCGCGCGGGGTCGTCGGCATCCAGGCAGGGTTCTCGACGGTGTTCCGCTGGCTGATCAACGCGATGAACAACTCGGCGAACTGGCTGGTCAGACGTCTCGGCGTCGAACCGGTCGAGGAGCTCGCGTCGGCGCGGTCACCGGAGGAGCTGGGCGCGCTGGTGCGCACGTCCGCCGAGCACGGCACGCTGGACCAGGGCACCGCGGTGCTGCTGGACCGCTCGCTGCGCTTCGGCGACCGCACGGCGGGCGAGCTGATGACGCCGCGTGTGCGCGTGGAGGCGCTACGGGCCGATGCGACGGTCGCGGACCTCGTGCTGAAGGCACGGGAGACCGGCTTCTCGCGGTTCCCGGTGCACGACGGCTCGCTGGACGACGTGCGCGGCATGGTGCACGTGAAGCAGGCCTTCGCGGTGCCTTCCGCTTTGCGCGTTTCGACCCCGCTGTCCGCTTTGACCCGTCCCGTCTACTCGGTTCCCGAGACCCTGGAGGGCGACGCCCTGCTGGACCGCCTGCGCGCCTCGGGCCTGCAGACGGCGCTGGTCGTGGACGAGTACGGCGGCACCGCGGGCATGGTGACGCTGGAGGACGTCGTCGAGGAGATCGTCGGCGACGTGCGCGACGAGCACGACCGCGGCGAGGTGACGCCGGTCCGCTCGCTGGGCAAGGACAGCTGGCTCGTGTCGGGCCTGCTGCGCGACGACGAGGTGGCGGAGGCCACCGGCTTCCGCATGCCGGAGGGCGACTACGAGACGCTCGCCGGCCTGGTGCTGGCCCGCCTGGGCCGCATCCCCGACGTGGGTGACGAGATCCGCGTCGACGGCTGGCGGGTGACCGTGATGCGCATGGACCGCCACCGGGTGGCCGAGCTGCGGGTGGTGTCGTCGTGAACTTCCTCTTCGTGTTCCTGCTGCTGGCGGGCAACGCCTTCTTCGTCGGCGCGGAGTTCGCCGTGATCACGGCGCGGCGCGACCGCCTGGAGGCGCTGGCGGACAAGGGCTCCTCGCGCGCCCGCACCGCGATCAAGGCCTCGCAGCAGCTGCCGTTGCTGATCGCGGGCGCCCAGCTCGGCATCACGCTGTGCTCGCTCGGCCTGGGCGCGATCGCGGAACCCGCGCTGGCCTCCGTGCTCGAGGGCCCCCTCGGCGCCGTCGGGCTGCCGTCGGCCGTGGTGCACGGTGTGGCGTTCGCGGTGGCGTTGGTCATCGTCGTCGCGCTGCACACGATCCTCGGCGAGATGGTGCCGAAGAACCTGGCCATCGCCGGTCCCGAACGGGCCGCGGTCTGGCTCGTGCCGGTGCACTACGGGTTCTCGCGGATGATCGCGCCGGTCCTGGCGATGTTCACCGCGGTCGGCCGCTGGGTGCTGCGCCGGTTCGACGTGGAGCCGGTGGACGAGCTGGAGTCGGCGTACACGCCCGACGAGCTGGCGTTGCTCATCGGCCAGTCGCGGTCCGAGGGGCTGCTGGAGGACTCCGAGCACCGCCGTCTCGCGCAGACGCTGTCGTCGGCGGAGCGGACCGTGGCGGACGTCCTGGTGCCGCTCGACCGCCTGACGACGGTGTCCGCGTCGCCGACCCTCGGGGAGATCGAGTCCGTGGTGGCCACCACGGGGTTCTCCCGGTTCCCGGTGCTGTCCGACACGGGCCTCGTCGGGTACCTGCACGTCAAGGACGTGCTGGACCTGGAGGGCGAGGAGACCCCGGTGCCGCGGTCGCGCGTGCGCGGGCTGCCGGAGGTGCCGGTGGACGCGCACCTGGACGAGGCCCTGGCCGCGTTGCGCCGGGCGCAGTCGCACCTCGCCCGCGTGATCGGCGGCGACGGTGCGGTGCTGGGCGTGGTGGCACTGGAGGACCTGCTGGAGGAGTACGTGGGCACCGTGCGCGACGGCACCCACGTCCGCTGGGTCTAGTCCCGCTGGTGCGCAGCGGTGCGGATCTCGAGCATCAGACAGCCGCTCTCCGTCCGAT
>NZ_JBHXCW010000124.1:0-22977 GCF_042725365.1 Lentzea sp. NPDC060358
CCGCGGCAAAGCGCGGTGACCGAACGCGGCGTCGGGTCATGTTCGCAGCATGGCCAGCATCGCCAGCGAACGCCGCGCAGCGGTCGTGGGACCGACCAGGCAGAGCTCCGATCCGACTCGGTGCGCGTGCTGCTCAGCTCGTGCCAGCGCCCTCAGGCCGGCGGTTCCCAGGAACGTGACCCCGCTCAGGTCGACCACGATCCTCGCATCCGAAATGTCCAGATGCGGCTCGATCGCGCGGACCAGGAGGTCCACAGTGGACGTGTCGATCTCCCCACTCACACGGACTCTGATCACCTTCGCGACGGCGACGGGAACCACCATGCTCCACCTCCAGCAGATCTCCGGGAGGAGCACGGTCCCGCACCGCACACGTGCGCCGCTTCGGTCCGCGAGGCGGAATTCCACGGCGGACGGTGGTCCTGCGAGGTCACTTGTGGAGGTTCTCGCGGCGCTCCTGCTGGCGATGGCCGTAGGCGGCGTTGCGCACCGCCTCGTCGCTCTCCAGGCGCGCGCCGAGCGCACCCGCCACGGTCGCGACCGATGCGGCCAGCCACGCCAGGCCCAGATAGTCGCGTACAGCCGGAGAATGGCCGATCTGCTGTGCCAGCACGGACGGTTCGAGCACGAGCACCGCCGCCCCGAGCACCACCAGGAACAACGCCGCGTACAACGTCGAGATCCCCAGCACCAGCGTGACCACCGTCGTCAGGTTGTACAGCCGCGCCCGTTCCTTCCCCTCCACGTCGGACGGCCGCTCCCACAGCTTGTGGGTGACGACGAGCCACGTGACCATGGCGGCGATCGACAACAGCATCGCCGCCACCAGCCTGGCGACGCTCGACTGCGCGCCGAGCATCCACATGGTCGGGCTGATCAGCGTGTAGGCCCCCGTGCCGAACGCGGCGACGAGCATGCTGGACAACCCCATCGCGAGCCGCCACGGGCGGTTCGCCCTGACCATGCCCGCGAACATCCGCGCCCGGCCGCGCAGCCCGGGTGCCACGAACCGCACCCCGATGTCGTCGGTCGGTGAGTCCACCCGCCGGGCCAGCCGCTTCATCGGGGCCTCGCGGTCCCTCAGCTCCGCGACGACGGCACTGACGACATCACCGGTCTTGCGGCGCAGGCCCCAGCCGCCCAGCGCCGGAAGCGACGCCACAGCGAGCCCGTCGTCGGCGCTGGCATCCGCGACCATCGGATCGGTGCCGTCTCTGCGCGGCAGGTCCGTCAGACACACCCACAGGTCGCAACGCTCGTCCACGACCTGGTCCCGCACCGCCTGCACGACGTGCCGCACGGAGCCGTGCTCGTCGGCGGCGAACTGGTCGCAGACCGGTACCACCCGCCACTCCACGTCACCGTCCACGTCGCGGCTCAGCCGCCGCGGCAGGTCTTCGGCCAGGTCCTCCACGATGTCGGTCGCCAGGCCGGGATCGGCGAGCAGACCGAGGACAACGGTTTCCTGCATGCGCCGTCGAGTACCCCGCGAGATCCCGGATACTCAGCGGGTTCCGCCGGCGGTCAGAGCACGGGCTGCTGGTAGTACGGATTGTCGAGGAGCACGCCGGTCATCCAGATCTGCGGGTGGGCGTTCACCATCGGGACGATCACGTCGCCGTCGAACTCGTCGAGGTCGTAGAAGCACAACGCGTACACCGGATGCGTGGACGCCCACGCACTCGCGTTGATCTCGTGTTCGAAGAGCGCCTCGAGCTGTCCCGGGCGACGCAGCGACCGTCCGATCCACGTCATGTCACCCGCGACCCGGCAAGGCGTTCCCTCTCTCCTCGTCCACTCGTCCAACTCGGCCAGCAACGCGTGGCTGTCCAGCGTGTCATCGCACCGGTACTGACTTTCCGCCTCGTTCACCTCGAGCCGCGGACGCGGACCTCCCAGTTTCCGCTCCGCAGCGCTCTTCTCCCCCGCCACGGCGAAGTACCGGCACGCCTCGCCGTGACGGAGTCCGTCCGCCAGGAACGGGATCAGCAACTCGTCCCGCTCGGCGGGACCGTGGTGGAAAACGCACAGGTGGGAGTGCATCTCGAGCGGCACGCCGTCGAACACCGCGCTCGTCACCGGCCCTCCAGCGGTTGTCCCTGCAACACCTGCCACGCGCGAACCGCGACGTGGACGTTCAACCGAGTTTCCACGTCAGCGAGGTCGAAACCGGTGATCTCCCTGATCCTGCCCAGCCGGTACCGCAACGTGCTGCGGTGGATCATCAGCGCGGACGCGGTCCTGTCGTAGCTGCCACCGCACTCGAGGAACTGGGAGAGCGCCGAGTCCCGGCGCCGGACTCACGGCGTCAGCGGTGCGCAAGATGCCGTACACCACCCAAGGCTGCCGGCCGACCTCAGTGGTGATCCACCCCGCTTCCATCGCCACCACCGCCGCGACGCCCGACACCGCGACCGCGCGCAGGAACCACGCGCTGTCCGGCAGTCGCCGCCTCCGCCACCACACCAGGCCGTACCACGCGACGAGGAGCAGCAGCGCGACACCGACGCCGACCATGGCGTTGTAGGCGAGGTGCACGACGTTGACCGGCGGTCGTTCGTCGGCAGGCACCTCCTCCAGACCGGGCACCACACCGTACGGGTCGTGGTGGATCAGCAACGACAACCCGTACGGGATCTCCACGGCGTAGTGCAGCTGGTCGTCCCAGTACAGACCGCCGAGGGACAACCCGGCGCCGGAGGTCGTCTCGTACTGGCCCTCCATCGCCGCGAGCTTCGCAGGCTGGTTGTCGGCCACCACGTTGGCGATCCAGTCCCCGACGCCGATCTGCACCGGTGTGGCCAGCGCGGCCACGGTCAACGGGACGAGCAGCCCCACCCGGTGGTAGCGGTCTCGGCGCCCGCGCAACATGCCCACCGCGTACACCGACGCGATCAGGAACCCCGTCACCATGAAAGCCGCCAGCCACATGTGCACGAACTGCGCCCACGTCGACGGACCGAACATGGCGGCCCACGGCCTGGCGTCGACCACATTTCCCAGCTCGTCCAGCCTAAATCCGGTGGGGTTGTTCATCCACGCGTTGGCGGACACCACGCAGAACGCACCCACGATGCCCGCGACCACCATCGGCAGCGCACTGAGCATGTGCGCCCGCGGCGACAACCGGTTCCAGCCGAACAGGTACACGCCGACGAAGATCGCCTCGACGAAGAACGCGAACCCCTCCAGCACGAACGGAAACCCGAACACCTCACCGAACCGGCCCATCAACCCCGGCCAGAGAATCCCCATCTCGAACGACAGCAACGTGCCCGACACCGCACCGGCCGCGAACAACACGGCCATCGCCTTGGCCCACTTGTGCGCCAAGGCGATCATCACCTCGTCACCGCGCCGGCGGCCCCGCCACTCGACGAACACGACGATCGCCGGGAACGCGATGCCGAAGCAGGCGAACACGATGTGCCACCCCAGCGACAAAGCCATCTGCATGCGCGCCGGATACAGGTTTCCGCTCGCGTCCGCCAGGAACTCCAGCACGATCCTCACCACCACAGGTCGCCCGACGTGGCCGGACTACCCGTGCGCCACACAGCCAAACGGCCGCCCACACGTACGCGTCCCGCCGGTCTTGAATCGCTGCTTTCGAAATATCTCGTATGACGAGGCGTTCGATCTGAGCGGGTTCACCAGCCCGAGGCCAGCCCGCACGGTGGTGCCAGCGAGCGATCAGGGCTCGGTGCTCGCTGTAGTACCGCTCGTACTCATGCAACACCTGGCGCAGATGGGCCTGATTCCAGATCAGCGCGCGGTCCAACAGATCGTTGCGAGTTCATTGCTTCAAACAAAATAGTTCCGCGTGAAGGACCAATTAGGATCGACTGGCCCTCTGCACCAGGTTCGAGCTATTCAATAGTGCATGAACACGCGAACCGCGCAAGCTTGCCACGCATGGGAACTCAAGTCCCCCCTCGGACACCAAAATGTCGCAAATTTGCGACGTCTACGTGGCAGGTGCTCAAGTCCACCTGAGCACCTGTTTTGCGTTTCCATGCCACGTGCAGGTGGCGTTCGATGACGATTTCCTACATCCGCCCGATCGTCCCGGACACCACCTCCGAAAAGACACGCGGCACTTCCACGCGCACGGCTGGTCAGCCTCTCCCGCTTGTCGCCATCCGCGCATCCCGGCCGCCCAGGCTGACGAACGTCCTGTACCGGATGGCCACCGTGGACCAGCGCAGCCGACTTGCCGACCGACACACCACGGCCGCACTGGACTGGAACGCGGGCACGAGGCTGAACATCCGCGAGCACGACGGCCTGCTGGTCATCACCGCCGACCCGCACGGCGTCTTCCAGCCCTGTGGGGTGCCAAAATACGGTCCACGTGCCTGACCTGCGGATCACGCAGCTGCTAGTTCGTACTCGTTGATCAAGCCGCCGAGTACTCGCCGACGACGAACAGCACCACTGCCTTATCCTGCGAGCGGGTAATCGGGTCGTGGTGGAGTGTGGTCCCGCGCTCGGTGTGGTCGTCGGTGGTTGTAGTGGGAGACGTAGCGGTTCAGCATTGACTTCAGGTGCCGCTCATCGATGATCAGCAGTCGGTCGGTGAGCTCTCGTCGAACAGTGCCGACAAAGCGCTCCGCGTAGCAGTTGGCCCTCGGACATCGCGGTGGGATCTTCACAACGTCGACGCCGGCATCCGCGAGAACGGAATCGAACGACACCGTGAACTGACCAGCCCTGTCGCGAACCAGAAATCGAAACTCGTTGGCCCGGTCGTCCCGCTCCATGACGAAGTTGCGAGCCTGCTGTGTAGTCCACGGACCGTCTGGGATGGTGGTGGCGCCGAGGATGTGGACATAGCGGGTGCCGACCTCCATCACGAAAAACACGTACACCCGCTTCAACGTGACGACGCAGTCGACATGAAAGAAGTCGCACGCCAGCATGCTCGCCGCCTGAGCACACAGAAGCCGCCGCCACGACGTGTCGGAGCCTCGAGTCGGCGATGGCAGAATCCGAAGCCGCTTCAGCACACGACGAACAGTCGACGCAGACGTCCGGTGTCCGAGCTTGAGCTCACCGTGGATACGCCGGTAACCCAGCCGGCGTTCTCCCTCGCCATACGCTCGATCAACGCCACCACGGTCTCATCGATCTGTGGACGACCAGTCCGGTTCGGGTAGGTCCACTTCTTCGCGACCAACCGCCGATGCCACCGCAACACCGTGCCCGGCGACACCAACCGGTGCTCCCGCAGCCAGCGAGGCAGCCGCCGCACCAACGCGGCCAGCACAGCGCGGTCAGCCCAATCCAACCGCGGACGACCGTGAGTACGGCGCAACACCGCGGCCTCATGCCGCAACACCAACAACTCGACATCCTTCCACGCCGACGACCGGCCGAGCAGGACCAGCCAACCACCCAACTGGACAAAATCGCGGTACAGCAGTCGCAGCGCCACCCCCACGATCATGCCGACCGAACGACAGGGCCTGACCGCCGCAGCTCAACGCATGTGTGCAGAGTTCTGGCACCCCACAGGGCGATCAGGCTGGTGTCCGGCGCGTTCCGCCGAGTCGCCGCCGGGTCGGTCGCCGCCCTGCCCGGCGGTCCCCGCGGCTACCTGGTGCTGATGGCGATCGCGTCGGGGCCACCCCGCTCCCAGCTGGCGATCGCCCAGCAACTGGCGCTCAACAAGACCGTGATGACCTACCTGCTCGACAACATGGAGACCCAGGGGCTGCTCGTGCGGCAGCCGGATCCCGCAGATCGCCGCGCGCGCCAAGTGCTCATCACCGAGAAGGGCACCCGATCCCTGGACGAGGCCCGCGCACGTCTCGGCGTGGCCGAGGCACAGCTGCTGGCCGACCTCGACCCCGCAGAGGAACAGCAGCTGCGGATGTTGCTGGAGCGGGTTGCCCAGACCGCCCGGCAGATGGACCACGACCCGGTGACCGACTGCTGACCGGCGGTCGTCACCGAGCGGCAGGTCCGACAGGCGGTCGCCGCGGAGGGTGACTCGGCGATGGCCGGCGCGGCCGTCGACGGCCGGGTGGCCGGTGCCGCGGTTGTCCCACGGCGTGCTCTTCACCAAGGCGGTCACCAGTGATGGGAGTTGGTCCCATCACTGGTGCTAGAGTGATGAGACCAAGTCCCATCACTTTACCCCGGGGAGGAATCCCCTTGGACTTCGCGAACAAGAAGGCGCTGGTCACCGGCGCAGGTGCCCTCGGCGGCCTGGGCCACGCCATCGCCAAGATCTTCGCCTCCGGCGGCGCGGAGGTGGTGATCGTCGGCCGAGACCCGGAACGCGGCGCCGAAGTCGTCGCCGACGTCGGCGGCAACACTCGATTCGTTCAAGCGAACCTCGTCGAACGGGCGTACGCGCAACGCCTCGTCGACGTGGTGGGAACCGTCGACATCCTGGTGAACAACGCCGCTGTCATCCCGATGGGTGCCACCGCGGATCAGGAACTCGACACGTACGAGGAGGCGTTCGCCGTCAACGTGCGCGCACCGTTCATCCTCATCGCCGGACTGGTGCCCAAAATGGCCGCGAACGGCGGCGGAAGCGTCGTGAACGTCTCCTCGACCGCCTCCTCGATCGGCATTCCTGGCATGGCCGTCTACGGCGCCACCAAAGCCGCCGTGGAGTCGTTGACCCGTTCCTGGGCCGCGGAGTTCGCCTCGTCGAACGTGCGGGTCAACGCCGTGCTCCCTGGACCTATGCACACCTCGATGATGATCTCCTCCCTGGGTCCTGACGCCGGCGGGTTCGGCAACACCGTGCCGTTGAACCGTACGGCGCACCCGGCGGAAATCGCCGAGGTAGTCGCTTTCGCGGCCAGCGATCGAGCCAGCTATGTGACCGGTGCCGTGATCGCCGCCGACGGCGGACGCACCGCGATCTGATCTTCCCCTCGTCGAAAGGCAAGAGAGTCAGATGTCCAGCACGAAAGACAAGATCGACCCTGAGCTCGCCGAAGCGCTCAGCAACTTGCCCATGGGACCGACAGGGCTGTTCGACCTGACCGACGTCGAGGGGACCCGGGAAGCTCTTCGTGCGTTCGGAGAAGCACCGAAGAACTCGACGGTCGCGGCCGAGGAACACCTGACCACTGGAATCGCCGGATCATCTGTGCCGATCCATTTGCTTCGCCCTGCCACCCCACGGGGGCCGTTACCGGTGCTGCTGTGGTTTCACGGCGGTGGGCAGGTGCTCGGCTACGCCGCGCAGGACGACTTCTGGCTGATGCCACTCTGCGAGACCCTCGGGTGCGCCGTCGCTTCCGTCGAGTACCGGCTGGCACCGGAGACACCGGCACCGGGCGCCGCGGAGGACGGCTTGACCGCCTACCAGTGGCTCCTCGACCAGGCGGAGGCGCTGAAGCTCGACCCCACCCGGATCGGCATCGCGGGTCAGAGCGGCGGCGGGGGCATCGCGGCGGCGACCACCCTCCTGATCCGCGACCGCGGCCTGACCACGCCGCTCTTCCAGTCGTTGCTCTACCCGATGCTGGACGACCGGAACACCACCACGTCCAGCAACGAGATCACGGACATCGGCATCTGGGACCGCGGTACGAACATCCTGGCCTGGCAGGCGATCCTCGGTGACGCCACGGGACAGGAAGTCTCGCAGTACGCCGCGCCTGCCCGGGCGACCGACCTCAGCGGCCTCCCGCCCACGTTCATGGCAGTCGGCGAACTCGACCTCTTCCGCGACGAGGACCTCGACTACGCGCACCGGCTCCTGACGCGGGGTGTACCCGTCGACCTGCACCTGTACTCAGGCGCCTATCACGCTTTCGACCTGTTCGCCCCGACGGCGCGGGTCTCCAGGTCGCTCCGGCAGACCTGGAGCAGCGACCTCGACCGTCGGTTCGAGGGCGGCCTGGATCGAGGACGGGAACTCCGATCCGCATGATTTCGGCCTACTGCCCGCTCTCGGCGTTGTTCCCAGCACCTCAACACAGGTCAGTGCGACGGACAACAGCATCGAGCCGACCAGCGCCACCAATGCCGTGCGCCTGCGCCGAGATGACGGCGTAGCCGAGGGCGGGGATCGTCGGTCCCTCCTGGCGGGGCAGCAATCCGGCACCGACATCCCCACCGGAGCGCGAGACACCGAGGATCACCGCGCGGATCAGCCGCCGACGACGGACCCAACCGGCCGGTGGCCACCAGGGAACCAGCCTGTTTCACCGCACGGACGCGGACGCTGACCTCATAGCCGTCGATGGCGCGGATCGACGCGATGCGCGTGGTGTGCCGCCCGAAAAGTCATCGCTGCAGCTCAAGCTGCATATCGATACTCGTTGATCACCCCACCGAGAATCCGCGTGCGGACGGGTCCACGGCCAGAGACGTCAAGATCATGCGCCGCTCGGAGGTGCTCGAGAGCGTCTGGTGGTAGCTGGTCGTGGGCCTGGTGAGGCCGGTGTTCGTCGTAGTGCGTCTGGTAGGCCGCGAGTACTTGACGCGCATGACCTTCTCCCTTGATGAGGACGTGGTCGAGAACCTCACGGCGGATGCTGCCGATGATCCGTTCGCAATGCGCGTTCATCCGCGGAGCTCGCAGCGCGCTCGCAATTACTCGTAGTTCCTCTGCCTCGAATACGGCGTCGAACGCGTCGCCGTACTTGCCGTCGCGGTCACGCCGCAGGAAGCGAAGGGATTCCATCCGCGCCCCGAACTCGCCGGCCAGGTTCCTTGCATGCTGCACCGTCCACTCCCGCGTCGGATGCGCGGTGACGCCGGTGATGTGCAGGCGGCTGGTGCCGTGTTCGAGAAACGCAAGTGCATACAGGCGTGCTCCGAGCACGGCGTCGACGTGGAAAAAGTCCGCCGCGATGATCCCCTTGGCCTGCGCAGTCAGAAACTCCCGCCACGTCGGGCCGCATCGCCGCGGCGCCGGATCGATGCCCGCGCGGTTCAAGATCTCCCAGACCGTCGAGGCACCCAGGCGATGACCAAGCCGAACCAGCTCGCCATGGATACGCCGATGACCCCACCGCGGATTCTCTCCAGCGAGTCGAAGTACGAGCGCCTTCATCGCCGCTGCGGTCGATGGACGCACGGTTCGCCGGCGCGCGGTGTGATCCCACTTGCGGGCGATGAACCGGCGGTGCCAGCCGAGCAACGTCCCTGAGGTAACCGGGAAGACATCCTGCCAGCGCGAGCGATGCACCAGTCTTGACAGCGCGGCGAACCAGAACCGGTCTGCGGGCTCGTAACGAACCGGCCCGGTCAGCTGCCGACGAAGCACAACGTTCTCGTGCCGCAGAACAAGAAGCTCCGCATCCTCAGCCGCCTCACCTCGAAGCAGCACCGCCGGAACAGACAGCAACTTGCAGACCACCCGATACAACAGCGAACCGACCACCCAGACATGCTCTCAGCTGGGAAAACCGGACCGCTCAGAGCATCGATGACTTTTCGGGCGGCACAAGTTCGCCGGCGAACTCCAGCACCTGCACGTGCAGATCGAGCACCGCCCCCGAACGGTCACTGGTCTCGGTCCGGAACCTGGCGATCTCCTCCAACGCCCGCGCGTGGTGCCCTCGGGCCACGAGGTTCTCGACCTCCTGACGCAACAGCGGCCTGCGAACCGCCAGTTCGGCCTCACGGGCGTCCGACGGCGACACGCTCACGCGCTTCGACTTGGTGGCGAGGTACCACCGCGACCACGGTGGCAGGTCTTCGAACGAACCAAGCAGGCCGGGCAGAGCTGCAAGTCGACGGCCGCGCGATGGATCGCGTTGACGCGCTCACGGGAGTCTTCGGACAGCCGCCGCAGCATGAGCTGCCGGACGTCCTTGCGGTGCACGATCGTGTGCTCGTCGACCAGCACGGCCTCCCGCGCCAGGCCCTCGAACAACGCGAGCGCGATCTCGTAGTCCGGCACCTCTACGCCGCACGGTTCCGCCAGCACGCGCCAGGATCAGGTCGGGCGTGACCTGGCGCAGGGTCAGTCCGGGATGGGCGAGCTTGCGGACGTCGGACGAGCTGATGCGGCCGAGCGGCCGCCGGTACAGCTCGCCTTCGAGCGCCTCGCGACCTGTCGCGAAGTCACGCAGGGCATCGTCGTCACCCGACTTGACCAGGACACCGGCGACGAGCCGCAGCACCAGCGTGCTGGTGCCCATGCGCGCGATGAGGTCCTCGCCACCGTCTGGGGGCAGGCGGTCGCCGAGCAGGTCCCGCAGCTGCGACAGTGTCTCGGAACGCGTCAGCCCGGTCAGGTGGATCTCTTCAAAGCCGAGCTCGGGTGCGGGCGCCCGGCCCGCGAGCACCACGCCGCCGTTGATCGCCTTGTTCAGCCCCAGCACGAACCGGTGGAAGCTCGTGACCGCCGTCCAGTCACGCCGCTGCAGGTCCTCGACGGCGGGCAACCGTCGTGAGCACAGTGGTCTCCTCGCTCGGAACCAAGGGGAGCCGATATCTGGGAGCGCTCCCCACCAGCCTTCGGACTGTGACGGTGCGCCCGTCAAGACATGTGTCTGCCGAGCACCGTGGTTTCACTCGATCAGCGCAGGCGCATTTCGTGAGGTGCCGACCGAGCGATAGGCCGAAGGGGGGTGCGTCTGCGGATGCGATGACCTACCCGCAGAGCGATGCACCGGCGGACCTGTTTCAGCCGGTTCGAAATCATAAATCTGCACCAGAAACTGCGTCGCGCATTCAACTCTCCCTTGTCCGCGAATTTGCATGCAATGGATGCGATCTTCGATTGCCCGAGAACCGGTCAAATCGCCCTCCGGACACCACCCCTACCGCAGTACCGAGTACGCCGTCCTCGGTGTTGAGCTGGACACAGTCCGCTTGACTGCTGCCCACATGGTGCGTTACGCGCCCGTGCGGTCAAAGGCGGATTAGGACACCAATTGAGACCGTTGGGCAAACTTCGGTCGACCTCTCGTAATCGCCGAAGGTCTCGTGTTAACTAGCCGGACAGACGGAGTGCGTTTCCCATCCTCGGCTGCGACGGCACAAAGCGGTACCGGTTCGCCCGCCTTGCCAGGAAAGGCCGTTCTCAATGCGAATGTCCGCACCGCTGTCGTCCGGTCAGCAACGCCTTTGGACCGTCTCCCAGCTGGATGGAGCGGGACCGGCCTACAACGAGACCATGGCCTTCGCTCTGCGGGGTCCCCTCGACCGCGAGGCCCTGCAACGCGCCTTCGACGCTCTCGCCGACCGCCACGAAGCGCTGAGGACCCGGATCGTCGTCGAGGACGGCTGGCCCACGCAGATCGTCGAACCCGCCGGCCACGGGTTCCCGTGCCCTGTCAACGATGTCACCGGACGGCCCGACGAGGCGGCCGGGCTGCGGCGGGCAGACCCCGCCGAGCCGTTCGACCTGTCGTGCGCGCCGCTGGCCAGGGCCCGGCTGCTCGTCGAGGATGATCGGCAGCACGTCCTGCTGATCACCGTCCACCACATCGTCTTCGACGGCTGGTCCCGCACCCTCCTGCTGCGCGAGCTGGGCACCCTCTACGCCGCCGAGCTGACCGGCGCGGCGGCCGATCTGCCGCCGGCCCGCCCGTACCGCGACTACGCGCAGGCGCAACAGGACTGGCTGGCCGGACCCGGCCGGGAGCCGCACGAGGCGTACTGGCGGGACCAGCTCGACGGGGTGGTGCCGGTGCTGGAGCTGCCCGCCGACCGGCCGCGCCCCGCCCGGCAGGACTACCGCGGCGCTCGTGTGCCCGTCTCCCTCGGGCCGGAGCTCACCGCGCGGGTGACGGCGGTCGCGCGCGAGCACGGTGTCACGCTCTACTCCACCATCTTGACCTGCTGGTTCCTCCTGCTCTCCCGGCTTTCCGGACAAGATGACATCGTTGTCGGCGTGCCGACCGCCAATCGCGGCGCGGGCGGCGCGCATCCCGACACGCTCGGGTTCTTCGTCAACACCCTGGCCGTGCGCGCCGATGTAGGCGGCTCCCCCACCGGCGCCGTCCTGCTCAAGCAGGTTCGCGCGGCCCTGCGCGGCGCCATCGACCACGTCGAGCTGCCGTTCGAACGGGTCGTGGAGCTGGTGAACCCGCCTCGCAGCCCGGCGCACACCCCGCTCTTCCAGACGATGTTCGCCTGGGTGCCGAAACTCGACGATGTCCTGGACCTGTCCGGGGTCATCGCCGAACCCCTCGAAGTCGAGCACGCGCCCGCGAAGTTCGACCTCGCGCTCAACCTCGCCGACGAGGGCGGCGACGTCCTCGGGCACCTCGACTACGCCGTCGCCCTCTTCGACCACGCGACCGCCGAGCGGTACGCGCGGTATCTCGTCCGGCTGCTCGACCAGCTGGCCGCCCGCCCCGAAGCCGACGTCGCGACCTACGACCTGCTCGACGACGCCGAGCGCCGCGAGATCCTCGCCGCCTGGAGCACCGGCCCCGCACCACGCCGGCGTCCCGGCGGGCTGGTCGAGCGGTTCACCACCCACGCCGACGCCACGCCGGACGCCCCCGCGCTCGTCTGCGACGGCCAGACCCTCACCTACGGCGAGCTGGACCGCCGTGCGACGAGGCTGGCGAACGCCCTGCGCCGCCGCGGAGCCGGACCGGGCGAGGTCGTCGCCGTCCGGAGCGGGCGGTCGGCCGAGCTGGTGGTGTCCGTGCTGGGCGTGCTGAAGACCGGCGCCGCCTACCTCCCGCTCGACCCGGCCCAGCCCGCGGCGCGGCAGGCGGCGATGGTCGAGGACGCGCGCCCGATCCAGGTGCTGGACGACATCGGCCCCCTCGAAACCGAAGGCGACGAGACACGCGAAATGGTCACCGTCGGTCCCCGCGAGACGGCGTACGTCATCTACACCTCGGGATCGACCGGGCGGCCGAAGGGCGTCGCGGTGACCCACCACAGCGTCCTGGCCCTGTTCGACCAGTGGCTCGACCGCTTCGGCGCGACCCCCGGCGAGGCGACGTCGGCGTGGTCGAGCATCGGCTTCGACGCCTCGGTGCACGAGCTCCTGCTGCCGCTGACCACCGGAGCCGTGCTGCACGTCGTTCCCGAGGACGTCCGGCCCGACCCGGCGGCGCTGATGACGTGGCTGCGGGAACACCGGGTGGTGCAGGCGTTCCTGCCCCCCGCCTACGTCCGCTGGATCGACGAGGACCCGGCACGGGTCGCCGGGCTCGCGCTGCGGCAGGTCCTCACCGGCGTCGAACCTCTTCCGGAAGCCGCGCTCGCCCGGTTCGCCGCCGCGGTGCCCGGCCTGCGGATCTGTTTCGGCTACGGACCGACCGAGGCCACCCTCTACGCGACCGCGCACTTCGACCCGGAACCCGTCGACCGCCCGGCTCCGATCGGCCGGCCACTGCCGGGATCCCGGCTGTACCTGCTGGACGAACGACTGCGTCCGGTGCCGCCGGGTGTGGCCGGCGAGGTGTTCCTCGCCGGTGACTGCCTGGCTCGCGGCTACCTGCACCGGCCGGACCTGACCACCGAGCGGTTCGTACCGGACCCGTTCGTGCCGGGTGACCGCATGTACCGCACCGGAGACCTGGCCCGCTGGCTTCCCGGCGGCGAGGCCGAGTACACCGGTCGCCGGGACGACCAGATCAAGCTGCGCGGCTTCCGCATCGAACCCGGCGAGGTGACGGCCGCGCTGCTGGCCGTCCCCGGAGTCCGTGACGCCGCGGTGCTCGTCGACCGCGAAGGCGATCCCCGGCTCGTCGCCGGGATCGCGGGCGGAAGCCGGACCCCACACGAGTGGCGCGCGGCGCTGGCCGGTCGGCTGCCCGACTACATGATCCCGTCGGTGTTCGCCGAGTTCCACCGGCTGCCGCTGAACCGCAGCGGCAAGCTCGACCGCGACGCCGTCCTGGCGCACGCCCGCGCGAGCGCGTCGACCACCCCGGTCAACACCGCCGCCCCGCGCGACCACGTCGAGCTGGCGCTGCTGCGGATCTGGCGGGACCTGCTGCTGCACCCGTCGATCGGCGTCTCGGACGACTTCTTCGACGTCGGCGGCACGTCGATCTCGGCGATCAAGCTCGCCCACGCGATCGGCGCGGGGTTCGGCCGTGAGCTGCCGATCCGCGACGTCATCACGCACCCGACCATCGAGGCGCAAGCCGCGTTGCTGCGCACGGACCGCGCGGTCGACGGCGGCAGTCTCGTCGAGTTCCGCCGCGGCGCCGGGCAGTCCCGCGTCGTCTGCGTGCACCCGGCGGGCGGCACGGCGTTCTGCTACCTGCCGCTCAGCGCCCTGCTGCCCGAGGACGCCGGGGTGCTCGGCATCCAGTCCCCCGGCCTCAACCCCGGCGAAGCGCCGCTGCCGAGCGTCGAGGCGATGGCCGAGGAGTACCTGCGGCTCGTCGACCCGAGGCCGGGAGAAACATTGGTCCTGTGTGGACTGTCCTACGGAGGTCTCATCGCCTACGAGATGGGGCGGCGGCTGGCCGGACGACACGACGTCAGCGTGGTCCTCCTCGACACCACCGCGACCGACGACCCGGCAGCGAAAGCCGCCATCGAACCCGTTCCGGCGGCCGAGTTCCGCGAGAAGCTGGTGCGGTTCAACGGGATGTACCCCGGCATCGAGGACGACCAGATCGAGCGCTACCACCGCACGTACAACCACAACCGGCTGACCGCGCGCGAGCACGACCCCGGCGAGTCGGCCGCGCGGGTGGTGTTCGTCCAGGCCGTCGGCGAGGACCCGGTCCCCGGCGCGGTGGAGTTCTGGCGCCGCCGCGCCCGCGGCGAGTTCGAGGTGGTTCCCGCGGACTGCGGGCACTGGGACATGCTGGAGAGCGACGCGCTGCCGCTGGTCGCCGAGCTGATCACCGCAGAGCTGGCGGCACGATGACGTCGATCGCCCGCCGCGTCCACGACCGGGCCCTGAGGCACCCGGACGCCCTCGCCGTGTCCGACGGCGGCCGCCGGCTGACCTATGCCGAGCTGAACGCGGGTGCCGCCGCCGTCGCGGAAGCCTTGTCACGCCAGGGTGTCCGCCCCGGTGACGCGGTCGCCGTCGGACTGCCGCGCTCGCTGGAACTGGTGCAGGCCATGCTGGGCGTGCTGCGTCTCGGCGGCCAGGTCGTGCCGCTGGACCGGCAGAGCCCGCCCGCGCGCCGCGACGTCATCCTCGCCGACGCGGGCGCGGTCGCGGTGATCGAGGACGCGCTGCCGGAGCTGACGCCGGTCGAGGCCGGGGCCCCCGCGGAGCCCGCGCCGGCGTCGTTCCTCTTCTACACCTCCGGCACGACCGGACGGCCCAAGGGCGTCGAGGTGCGCGACGCGGGTGTCCTGCGGCTCGCCGAACCCGGCTGGCTCGACCACGGCACGCGGTTCGCCTGCCTGGCCAACCCCGCCTTCGACGCGATCAGCTTCGAGGTGTGGGTGCCGCTGCTCACCGGCGGCACGTGCGTGATCCTCGACGACGAGACCGTGCGCGACCCGCGGGCGTTCGCCGACGCGCTGGTCCGGGAACGCGTCGACACGATGTTCGTGACCGCGACGCTGTTCAACGCGGTCGCCGAGACCGTGCCGGGCAGCTTCGCCACCGTGCGCCGGGTCGTCATCGGCGGTGAGCAGCTCAACGCCCCGTTGATCCGCCGCTGGTACCGGGACAACCCGGACTCAGCCACCCGGCTGCAGAACGGGTACGGCCCGACCGAGACGACGACGTTCGCGCTCAGCTACGCCATCCCGCGCGATTTCGACGCCGAGGTCGTGCCGATCGGCAGGCCTCTGCCGGGTACCGGCGCCGTGGCGGTGACGCCGGACGAGCGCGTGGCAGCCGTGGGCGAGGTGGCCGAGTTGTACCTGTCCGGTGCCGGGGTCGCCCTCGGCTACCGCGGCCTGCCCGCGGAGACCGGGCGGAAGTTCGTCCGCCTGCCGTGGCTGGACCAGGGCCGCGCCCGCTTCTACCGCACGGGCGACCTGGTCCGCGTGCTGCCGGGCGGGCGTTTCGCCTATGTCGGGCGCACCGACCGGCAGGTGAAGGTCCGCGGGTTCCGGATCGAGCCCGGCGAGCTGGAGCAACGACTCCTGGCCCACCCGGAGATCCGGCAGGTCCACGTGGCCGTGCGCCGCGCGGCCACCGCCGAACTGCTCGCCTACGTCGTCGCGGACGAGCTGTCGTTCGACGACTTCGAGGCGCATCTGGCCGAGACCGTGCCCGCCTACATGCGCCCGCACCACGTGTTCCGCCTCGCGGAGCTGCCCCGCAACGCGAACGGCAAGGTCGACGAGGCCGCACTGCTGGCCGGCGGTGTCCCGGCGTGGCGGCCGGACACCGATGGCGACGCGACGCAGTGGGAGCACGAGGTCCTGGGCGTCGCAACGGAGATCCTCGACGTCCCGGACCTGCGTCCCGGTGACACGTGGCTGCGGTCCGGGGGCGACTCGCTCAAGGCGTTGCGACTGCGCTTCGCGATCCGGGAGCGCTGGGGCGTCGACCTGGCGCCGTCGGTCGTGCACCGCGGCACCTTCGCCGATCTCGCCGCGTCGATCTCGGCGGCGGGTCGCGCGGCCTACCCGCAACCGGGCCCGCCGACGACCGCGGCGACCGCGCCGGCCACGAGCGAGCAGCAGCGGCTTTGGCTGCTGCAGCAGCGAAACCCGGCGTCGACGGCCTACCACGTGCCGCTCGCGTTCCGGGTCACCGGTGATCCGGACCTCGAGGCGCTCCGCCGGAACGTGCGCGGCCTCGTCGAGCGCCATCCGGCGCTGCGCACCGCGTTCGAGGCCACCCCGGACGGCCTCCAGCAGGTGGAGAAGGCGGCCTACGACCCGTGGACCGAACCCGGCGAGGACTTCTTCACGGCGCCGTTCGACCTGGCCTCTGGCCGGCTGCTGCGGGCGGCATGGCAGCCGGACGGCACGTTCCTGCTGTGCGTGCACCACATCGCGGTCGACGGCTGGTCGCTCAACGTCCTGTTCCGGGAGCTGTCCGGCGCGGAACCACGACCTGGCGCGCACACGCCGTTCGACTTCGCGGCCTGGCAGACCCGCTGGTTCGCCTCGCCCGGCTACCGCGCCCAGCTCACCGAACGCGCCGACGACGCCGAACCGCTCGGCGAAGCGTCCCTGGCCGGACGGTTGCACACGACCCGCGTCGACCGCGAGCGCGTCGACGAGCAGGCCGCCGAACTGGGGCTGACGCGGTTCCAGCTGCTGCTCGGCGTGTTCGCCCGCAGCCTCTACGCGGTCACCGGGCGCACCCGGCCGCGGATCGCCACGCCGGTCGCGAACCGGCCGGTGCGGGAGTTCGAAGACGGTGTCGGCATGTTCGCCAACACCGTCCGGGTGCCGCTGTCGGTGGACCCGGACGAGGACCTGGCGGCCCAGCTCCGCCGGCTCGGTGAGACGGCGGGGGCGGCCCTGGACCACCAGGACGTCGCTTTCGCCGACCTCGGCCCCGCGTACGCGGCCTTCGACTACCTGTTCGTGCTGGAGAACACCGACTTCGAGACCCTTCGGCTGCCGGGCTGCTCGGTCAGTCCACAGTGGATCGAGGCGACCGAGGCCAAGTGCGCGCTCACGCTGTCCGTCGTGGAACGGCCGGACGGCTTCGACTGCCTGTGGGAGTACGCGGAGGGACACTTCACCGAAGCCGAGGCGGCGGCCCTCGGTGAGGCCTTCGACCGCGCCTTGCACGGCGACGCCGGAATTCCAGACCACCGCGACCACGGCCGCGGCGCGGAAGCCGGCCTGGCGTGGGACACCGTGGCCGAAGGTTTCGCTCGGCAGGTCGCGCGGACCCCGGACGCCCCGGCGCTGACCGGCGAGACCACGCTGACCTACGCGGAACTGGACGCGCACGTGGCCCGGCTGGCGGCCACCCTGCCCGAAGACGCCACCGGCATCGCGCTGTACTTCCGGCCGTCGGCCGAGCACGTCGTCGCACTGCTCGCGCTCGCGCGGCTCAACATCACCGCCGTGCCCCTGGATCCCGCATACCCGCAGGCGTTGCTGCGGCAGATGCTCGACCAGGCCCGCCCGAGCTGCGTCCTGCTCGCCCCGGGCGAAGAGCTCGACACCGACGTCGAACAGCGGACCGTGACGCTCACCGGCGGACCGGTGCCGGACGTTCCCGCCCAGCACGCCGGGCGGCCGCTCTACACGTTGTTCACGTCGGGCTCGACCGGCGTGCCCAAGGGCGTGCGCGTCCCGGACCGCACACTGGCCAACCTGCTGCAGTGGCAGGATCTGCCGCCCGCGGCGACCCAGCAGTTCTCGATGCTGTCGTTCGACGTGTCGTTCCAGGAGATCTTCACGACGCTCTGCGGCGGCGGGCGGTTGCACCTCATCCGCCCGCAGTGGCGGCACGACGTCCCGGCGCTGCTGGAACAGTTGGACACCGCCGGAATCGAACGGATCTTCCTGCCGTACGTCGCCCTGCAGCTGCTCGCCGAGCACGGTGCCCGGCTCGGGCGGTACCCGTCGCGGCTGCGGGACGTCATCACCGCCGGCGAGCAGCTCGTGTGCACGCCGGCGATCCGCCGCTGGTTCGCCGGGCTGCCCGGCGCGCGCCTGCACAACCACTACGGCCCGACCGAGACCCACGTCGTCAGCGCGCTGACCCTCGACGGAGACCCGGCGGACTGGCCGGAGCGCCCGGCGATCGGCCGCCCGGTGGCGAACGCGGTGCTGCGGGTGGCCGACGGCGCGGGCGCGCCGCTGCCGCCGGGGCAGGTCGGCGAGCTGCTCATCGGTGGCCTCGCGGCGAACCGCTGCTACCTCGGGGACGCGGCGCCGGAGAAGTTCGCCGAGCTGCCCGAGCTGTACTACCGCAGCGGCGACCTCGCGCACTTCGACCGCACCGGGCTGCTGCACTTCGACGGCAGGGCCGACCGGCAGGTCAAGCTCAGCGGGCACCGCCTCGAGCTCGGGCAGGTCGAAGCCGCGCTGCTGCGGCACCCCGACGTCGTCAACGCGGTCGTGCTGCCGCAGGACGACCGGCTGGCCGCGTTCCTCGAATGCCGCCGGACCCCGTCGGCGGCGGAGCTGACGGACTTCCTCACACCGCTGCTGCCCCCGCACGCGCGGGTCGACCGCTTCCGCGTCGTCGAGGCCCTGCCGCGCACGCCGAGCGGGAAGCTCGACCGGGACGCCGCTCCGGACACCCCCGGCACGGATCTCCACCGGCCGCCGGTCACGTCGTCGGGCGAACTGGCGGCCCTGTTCGAGGAGGTGACCGGGGCGCCGATCGGGCCTGACGAGACGTTCTTCGCCGCGGGCGCCACGAGTCTGTCGCTGATGCGGTTCCACCTGCGCTGCGCGGAAGCCGGGTACCGCTTCACCGCGGCCGACCTTTTCGAACACGTCACCCTCCGCGACCTGACCCGGTACCTCGAAGCGGGCCCGGCCACGGCCAGGACGTCCGCCGAAAGCGCGGCCGACGAGCCGGTGGCGGTCATCGGCATGGCGGTGCGGCTGCCCGGCGCGCCGGACCTGGCGTCCTTCTGGGACCTGGTCGTGTCGGGACGCCGGGGCATCGAGGAGTTCCCGGCCGCCGACGGCCTGGTCGGCGCGCGCAGCCTCCTTCCCGACCCCCTGGCGTTCGACCCCGAGCACTTCGGCATCAGCCACCGCGACGCGGCGCTGATGGACCCGCAGCAACGGCAGCTGCTGATGACCTGCGTCGAAGCCCTCGCCCACGCCGGGATCGCCCGGCCGGACCGGGCCGGGATCGTCGCGGGCTGCGGGGAGGACACGTACTTCCAGGAGGTGCTGCGCGAGGCCGACCCGGTCGCGCTGCCGGACGGGTTCCACCTCGCGCTGCACCACGAGAAGGACTTCCTGGCCACCAAGGTCGCCTACCACCTCGACCTGACCGGCCCGGCGCTGACGACCCAGACGGCGTGTTCGAGCTCGCTGGTCGCCGTCCACTTGGCCGCCGGCATGCTGCGCGGCGGCGAGGCGGACGTGATGCTGGCGGGCGGGGTGCTCGTCGACCGCACCCTGGAGGAGGGCTACCGGTACCGGCCGCAGCACATCTTCTCCGCGGACGGGCACTGCCGCCCGTTCAGCGACGACGCGGACGGAACGGTCGGCGCGAGCGGCGTCGGCGTGGTGGTGCTGAAGCCGCTCTCGGCGGCCCGCCGGGACGGGGACACCGTCTACTCGGTGCTCACGGGTTCGGCGCTGACCAACGACGGTGCGGTCAAACAAGGTTACAGCGCACCGTCCCCTGCCGGGCAGCGCTCGGCGATCCAGGCCGCGCTGCGCCGGGCCGGGCGCACCGGCGCCGACGTCGGCTACGTGGAGACGCACGGCACGGGCACCCGGCTGGGCGACCCGATCGAGGTCTCGGCGCTGCGCGAAGCCATGCCCGAGGCCACGGCGTGCGCGTTGTCGTCGGTGAAGAGCCAGCTCGGCCACCTGGGCGCGGCGGCCGGAGTGGTGGGCCTGATCCGCGCGACCCTGGCCGTCCACCACGGTGTGGTCCCGCCGACGGTGGACTTCCGGGCGCCGAACCCGGTGCTGGACCTGGGCCCGTTCCGGGTGCCGACGCGGGCCGAGCCGTGGCCGGCCGTACCGCGCGTCGCCGGGGTGAGCAGCTTCGGCATCGGCGGTACCAACGCACACGTGGTCTTGGAGTCCGCCCACACGCCGGCGCCCGAACACCCGGAACCCTTGCGGTGCCTGGTGCTCTCCGCCCGCAGCGCCGCGGCCCTGCGGCTCGACGCGGCCAGGGTGGCCGACTACCTGTCCGCGCATCCAGAGTCCTATGTGGACGTACTGCGACACCTGCAGTCCGGTCGCCCGCGCGGCCGCTGGCGCCTGGCCGCGGCCGTTGAAGACGCGGCTGCGGCAGCCACCTGGCTGCGCACGGCCGAGCCCCAAGAGCTGCTGTCAGGTGAGAGGCCGGCACCGTCTCGTGACAGTGGTGCCTCGCCCGCCGAGGTGGCACAGGTGTGGCTGGACGGCGGCACGGTCCGCTGGGGACACTCGGCGGCCCCCGCGCCGTGGGACTTCCCGCCGCCCGCCTTCGTCACCCAGGACTTCGACTTCCCGCGGCGAGCCGCCGTCGCACGACTGCCCGAAGCCGAGTGGCTGAGGCAACCGACCTGGGTCCGCCTGCGCCGGACGGCGAAGGCGACGCGAACCGACCGCGTCCTCGTGATTTCCGGCGAAGGCCCGTTGACCGCACCCGCACTCGACGACGCCTACCCGCGCGTCGTCCGGCTCCACGCTGCCGATCGGTTCGCACGCCTCGGTCCCGACACGTTCGAAGCCGACCTCGCCGACACCGCCTCCCTCCGCCAGGTCCTCGACGCCCTGCCCGGTGGCGGAATCGACTGGCTCCACACCGTGCCCCTCGGCATCACCGGCCCTCTCGGTGAACCGTCGGTGCGCCACGCGCAGTGGGCCTGCGTGGACACCCCCGCGGCTCTCCTGCGCGCCGCCCACGACCGTCCACTCAGGACGTGGTGGGTCTCGGCCGGTGCCGTCCCCGCGAACACCGGCGTCAGCCGCCCCGAGGCCGGCCTGCTCGCCGGGGTGACCGCCGTCGGCCCGCAGGAAAGCGGAGTCCCCGGCCATTGGGTCGACCTCCCCGACCAGGACCTCACTCCCCTGGCGGATCTCCTGACCGGACCCACCCCACCCCCGCGGGTCGCGCTGCGGGCCGGGTTCTGGTGGGCGGAAGACGACGCACCCGTTCGGGTGGGCGAACCTCTCGCGACCGACGGCGCCCACCTCGTCCTCGGCGGCACAGGCGGCATCGGCACCGCCATCGCCGAAGAGCTGCTCACCCGCACCACCGGCCGGGTCGTCCTGCTGGCACGCAACCCCCACCTGCCCGATGCGCTCCAGCCGTGGGCCGATCGCGTCGACCTGCTCGCCGCCGACCTCACCACCGTCACGGCCGACGCGATTCCCGCGCCCCTGGCCGGGATCGTCCACGCGGCGGGGAACCCGGACGGCGGTCTGATCTCCACCCGCGGCGGGGGGACGCAAGCCGTCAAGCTCGCCGGCGCGCTGCTCGTCGAGCAGCTCGTCGAACGCGACCAGCCCGCCTACGTCGCCTACTGCTCGTCGCTGTCGGCCCGGTTCGGCGGGATCGGTCAGCTGGACTACGCCGCCGCCAACGGCTTCCTCGACGCACTTGCCCACCGCGACGGCCCAACCGCCCGCCTCTCGATCGCCTGGGACGTCTGGCGGGACACCGGCATGGCCGTCACCGCGCTGCAGACCGACGCCCGCCACCAGGCGCACCTGACGGTCGGCCTGAGCGCGGAAGAGGGCCGCCGGACCTTCGCCCGCGCGCTGGGTTCCGGCCTGCCCCACCTGCTGGTCGCGACGACCGGCCTCGACCACGCCCGCACGTTCCACGAACGCGACACCGCGCCGGTCACCGCCACACCGGCCGGGGACGCCGAAGCGGAGCTGACCGAGGAGATACGCGCGCTCCTCGGTGTGGCCGAGCTGCCTGCGGACGTGCCGCTCTACGACCTGGGCGCCGACTCGCTGACCCTGCTGGAGGTCGTCGACTCGGCGAAACGCCTCTTCGGCGTCGACCTCGACCTCGCCTGGCTCGGCCCGGAGGTGACGATGGCCGGCCTGCTGGCGAAGCTCACCGAAGCGGGCGGCACCGGCGACGTGACCGTCCAGGTCTGGCGGGAAGGGGCGGGCCGCGAGGTGGTGTGCCTCGTGCACCCGGTCGGCGGGGACGTGCACGCCTACCGCCCGCTCGTCGAAGCCCTGGACCCCGCGCTCGGCGTCTGCGTGATCGCCGACCCGGCGCTGAGCCTGCCGGAGCCACCGGGGTGGTCCGTCGAGGAACGCGCTCGTCGCTACTACGCCGCCCTGCGAGCGACATTGCCGGGCCGCACCTGGCAGCTGGCCGGCTGGTCGTTCGGCGCCTGGGTGGCGACCGGCATGGCCGCCGAGGCCGAGGCGGCCGGACAACCGGTGCGGGCCCTGCACCTCCTCGACCCGCCGCCGCCCGGCGCGAGCGCCGCGGACTACAGCGACGCCCAGCTGGAGGCGGTGTTCGAACGCGAGCTGGGCGCCTCGGGTGGCACCGCGGGCGAGCACGCCCAGCGG
>NZ_JBHXCW010000125.1:0-22803 GCF_042725365.1 Lentzea sp. NPDC060358
CGGGCAGAGCCCGTCCCCGCCTCGGTGCCAATCACTCTCCGCTGAACTCGGAGAGCAGGGCCTTGCGCTGACGGTCACCGAGACCGCGCAGGCGACGGCTGGGAGCGATCTCGAGGCGCTCCATGATCTGCTGCGCGCGCACCTTGCCGACGCCCGGCAGGGCCTCGAGCAGCGCGGACACCTTCATCTTGCCCAGGACCTCGTCGCTCTCGGCGGCCTTGAGCACGTCCGTCAGGGTCGTGCCGCCGCGCTTGAGGCGCTCCTTGAGCTCAGCCCGAGCGCGACGAGCGGCAGCAGCCTTCTCCAGCGCTGCGGCTCGCTGCTCCTCGGTAAGCTGGGGAAGAGCCACGATTTCCTCCGTGGTGTGGATTCTTTTCGGATCGGTGCCGCGACCGTACCGACCGCAATTGCCTGAGTACAACGCGACCCAGTCAAGAAATCTTCAGCGGTCATGAGTTGAGGCGGCGGGTGGTAGTAGTACCAACACCCTCCGGCGGCCTGATCACTGCCTCCGGCAACTCGTCGCCCACCCTAGGTGTGCTATGAGGCCGGTGACCAGCGGGGCAGCCGGTGGCGTGGACCCTACCAACACATGTTTCCCCAGGTGAGCGCGCCACACACAAAACTTGTGGCGCGCCGTCTCAGTTGAGGCTCTCCTGGACCCTCCGCACGGCGCTGACCAGCGACGATACGTCCGGACCATGCCTGAGGACATCTCGTGAAGAAGTCGGAAAGACGTTGCGCATGTCGGCCCCGAAGAGCCGTTTTAGATCGGCCACGGAGCCTCCCTGAGCGCCGAAACCGGGTGCCAGAACCGGTCCGTTGAACCGGCTGAGGTCCACATCCGTTTCCCCGATCGTGGCCCCTACGACGAGACCGACATCGCCGCACGGGGAAATGCCGGAATTCCGAGCGGTACCGAAATCGATGATCGTCTGCGCGACCGTTCGCCCGTCCGGAGCAACGGCCCGCTGGACCTGCTCCCCCTCGGGGTTGGAGGTGAGCGCGAGCACGAACACGCCCCGGCCGTTCGCGCGCGCCGTGTCGAGCGCGGGCTGCAGCGACCCGAAGCCGAGGAACGGCGACACCGTGACGGCGTCGCCGGCCAGCGGCGAGCCCTCGCCCAGGTACGCCTCGGCGTAGGCGGCCATGGTCGAGCCGATGTCGCCGCGCTTGGCGTCCACCAGCACGAGCGTGCCGGAGTCGCGCAGGTCGGCGATCACGCGTTCCAGCACGGCGACGCCCCGCGACCCGTGGGCCTCGAAGAACGCCGCCTGCGGCTTCACCAGGGACACCTTGCCGCCGAAGGCTTCCACGGCCGTGCGGGCGAACCGTTCGAGGCCCTCCGCGGTCCGCGAGAGGCCCCACGCGTCGAGCAGGCTCGGGTGCGGGTCGATCCCGACGCACAGCGGCCCGTGCGCCTCGACGGCCTTGGTCAGTCTCTCCCCGAACGACGGCCTCACGCGTCACCCCGCAGCGTCGCCTGGAGGGCCTGCAGCGGCTGCACGCCGATGTCACCGCGGATGAGCGCCTCGATGCCGTGCACGGCCGCGGCGGCGCCCTGGATCGTGGTGACGCACGGGATGTCCTTGGCCACGGCCGCGGTGCGGATCTCGTAGCCGTCCACACGGGGACCGCTGTTGCCGTAGGGCGTGTTGAAGATCATGTCGATCTCGCCGGCCAGGATCATGTCGACGACGTTGCCCTCGCCCTCGAAGTGCTTGCGCACCTCGGTGCACGGGATCCCGTTGCGCTTGAGCACCTCCGCGGTGCCCGAGGTCGCGAGGATCTGGAACCCGAGGTCGGCGAGCCGCTTGACCGGGAAGATCATCGCGCGCTTGTCTCGGTTCGCGAACGACACGAACACCTTGCCGGACGTGGGAAGCGAGCCGTAGGACGCCGTCTGCGACTTCGCGAACGCCTTGCCGAACGACGAGTCGATGCCCATGACCTCGCCGGTCGACTTCATCTCCGGGCCCAGCAGCGAGTCGACGCCGTGGCCCTCGGGCGTGCGGAAGCGGTGGAACTGCATGACGGCTTCCTTGACCGCGACCGGCGCGTGCTCGGGCAGCCGGGCGCCGTCGCCGGTGGCCGGCAGCAGGCCCTCGGTGCGCAGCTCCGCGATCGTGGCGCCGAGCATGACGCGGGAGGCGGCCTTGGCCATCGAGACCGCCGTGGCCTTGGACACGAACGGCACCGTGCGCGACGCACGCGGGTTCGCCTCCAGGACGTACAGCACGTCGTCCTTGAGCGCGTACTGGACGTTCAGGAGCCCCTTCACGCCGATGCCGCGCGCGATGGCCTCGGTGGAGCGGCGGACGTTCTCGATGTCCGAGGCGCCGAGCGTGATCGGCGGCAGTGCGCAGGACGAGTCGCCGGAGTGGACGCCGGCTTCCTCGATGTGTTCCATCACACCGCCGAGGAACACCTCCTCGCCGTCGCACAGCGCGTCGACGTCGATCTCGATGGCGTCGTCGAGGAACCGGTCGACCAGCACCGGGTGCTCGGGCGTCACCTCGGTCGCGCGGGCGATGTAGCCCGACAGCGACTCCTCGTCGTACACGATCTCCATGCCGCGGCCGCCGAGCACGTAGGACGGTCGCACGAGGACCGGGTAGCCGATCTCGTCGGCGATCTCCTTGGCCTCGCCGAACGACGTGGCGGTGCCGAACTTCGGCGCGGGCAGGCCGGCCTCGGTGAGCACCTTGCCGAACTGGCCGCGGTCCTCGGCGAGGTGGATCGCCTCGGGCGTCGTGCCCACCACGGGCACACCGGCGTCCGAGAGGCGCTTCGCGAGGCCCAGCGGCGTCTGCCCGCCCAGCTGGACGATCACGCCGGCGACCTCGCCGGAGCGCTGCTCGGAGTGCACGACCTCCAGCACGTCCTCGAACGTCAGCGGCTCGAAGTACAGGCGGTCGGAGGTGTCGTAGTCGGTCGACACCGTCTCCGGGTTGCAGTTGACCATGACGGTCTCGTACCCGGCCTCCCGCAGCGCCATCGCGGCGTGCACGCAGGAGTAGTCGAACTCGATGCCCTGGCCGATGCGGTTCGGGCCGGAGCCGAGGATCAGCACCTTCGGCTTCACCCGCTGCTCCGCGACCTCCGACTCGGCGTTCGGGTCGAGCTCGTAGGCGGAGTAGTGGTACGGCGTCTCCGACTTGAACTCGGCCGCGCACGTGTCGACGGTCTTGTAGACCGGCCGCACGCCGAGGCGGTGCCGCAGCGCGCGCACGCCGTCCTCGCCGGCCAGTTCCGGCCGCAGCACGGAGATCTGCCGGTCGGACAGGCCGGCGCGCTTGGCCTTGCGCAGCAACGACTCGTCGAGCACCGGAGCGTCGAGCAGCTCCGTGCGCAGCGTGCCGAGCCAGGCGATCTGCTCGATGAACCACGGGTCGATGCCCGACGCCTGGTGAACGTCCTCGATGGACGCTCCGAGGCGCAGCGCGCGCTCGACCGTGTAGAGGCGGCCGTCGTGACCGCGCTCCAGCTGCTTGAGCGTGGACTCGAGCGTCACGCCCCCGGGGTCCGGCTGGGTCCAGAACCCGACCGACTTCGTCTCGAGCGACCGCAGGGCCTTGCCGAGCGCCTCGACGAAGTTGCGGCCGATGGACATGGCCTCGCCGACCGACTTCATCGTGGTCGTCAGCGTGGGGTCCGCGCCGGGGAACTTCTCGAACGCGAACCGCGGTGCCTTCACGACGACGTAGTCGAGCGTCGGCTCGAACGACGCCGGGGTCTCGCCGGTGATGTCGTTGGTGATCTCGTCGAGCGTGTAGCCGATGGCGAGCTTCGCGGCGATCTTGGCGATCGGGAAGCCCGTGGCCTTCGACGCGAGCGCCGACGACCGCGACACGCGCGGGTTCATCTCGATGACGACCATGCGGCCGTTCTCGGGGTGGATCGCGAACTGGATGTTGCAGCCACCGGTGTCGACGCCGACCTCGCGGATGACCTGGATGCCGACGTCGCGCATGTGCTGGTACTCGCGGTCGGTCAGCGTCATCGCGGGCGCGACCGTCACCGAGTCGCCGGTGTGCACGCCCATCGGGTCGATGTTCTCGATCGAGCAGATGACCACGACGTTGTCGTTGCGGTCGCGCATGAGCTCGAGCTCGTACTCCTTCCACCCGAGCACGCTCTCCTCGATGAGCACCTCGGTGACCGGGGACTCCTCGAGGCCGATGGCCGCGAGCCGCTCCAGCTCCTCCGCGGTGTAGGCCATGCCGGAACCCAGGCCGCCCATGGTGAACGACGGCCGGATGACGACCGGCAGGCCGAGCTCGGCGACGGTCTTGCGGACCTCGTCCATCGTGTTGCACACGGCCGAACGCGGCACCTCGGCGCCGATCTTGCGCACCAGGTCCTTGAAGATCTGCCGGTCCTCGCCGCGCTGGATGGCGTCGACGTTCGCACCGATCAGCTCGACGTTGTACTTCTCCAGCACCCCGCGCTCGTGCAGCGCGATGGCGGTGTTGAGCGCGGTCTGGCCGCCCAGCGTCGCCAGGATCGCGTCCGGGCGCTCCTGCGCGATGACCTTCTCCACGAACTCGGCCGTGATCGGCTCGATGTAGGTGGCGTCGGCGAACTCGGGGTCGGTCATGATCGTCGCCGGGTTGGAGTTCACCAGGCTGACCCTGATGCCCTCCTCCCGCAGCACCCGGCACGCCTGCGTGCCCGAGTAGTCGAACTCGCAGGCCTGGCCGATGACGATCGGGCCGGAGCCGATGACCAGGATGTGCTTGAGATCAGTCCTCTTCGGCATCAGCGGGCCTCATTCATCATGGTCACGAAGTCGTCGAACAGGGGCGCGGCGTCGTGCGGTCCGGCCGCGGCCTCGGGGTGGTACTGCACGGAGAACGCCGGCGCGTCGAGCAGCCGGACGCCCTCGACGGTGCCGTCGTTGGGGCAGTAGTGCGACAGCACGGCGCGGCCGAACTCCGACGAGAACTCCTCGCCGGGGGTGCCCTCGAGCGCGAACCCGTGGTTCTGCGAGGTGATGGCGACCTTGCCGGTGGTCACGTCGATGACCGGGATGTTGATGCCGCGGTGGCCGTAGCGCATCTTGTACGTGCCGCGGCCGACCGCGCGGCCGAGGATCTGGTTGCCGAAGCAGATGCCGAAGAGCGGCAGCTTGCGGCCCAGCGCCTCCTTCGTCAGACCGATGGCGTGGTCCTGCGTGGCCGGGTCGCCCGGGCCGTTCGACAGGAAGAGGCCGTCGGGGCTGACCTTCAGGACGTCCTCGAACGTGCTGGTCAGCGGCAGGACGTGCACCTCGATGCCGCGTGCCGCCATCATCCGCGGGGTGTTGGACTTGATGCCCAGGTCCAGGGCCGCGACGGTGAACTTCTTCTCACCGACGGCCTCGACCACGTACGGCTTCGCGGTGGTGACGTCGACCGCGAGGTTCGCGCCGACCATCTGCGCGCTCGCCTTGACCTGCTCGACCATCGACGCGTCGTCGGTGAGGTCGGAGCCGGAGAACACGCCGGCGCGCATCGCGCCCTGCTCGCGGATGTGGCGGGTCAGCGTGCGGGTGTCGAGACCCGCGATGCCGACGACGCCCTGGTTCGCCAGTTCCTCGTCGAGGCCGCGCTTGGAGCGCCAGTTCGACGGGGTGCGCGCGGGGTCGCGGACCACGTAGCCGGCGACCCAGATCTTCGACGACTCGTCGTCCTCGTCGTTCCAGCCGGTGTTGCCGATCTGCGGCGCGGTCTGCACCACGATCTGGCGGTGGTAGGAGGGGTCGGTCAGGGTTTCCTGGTACCCGGTCATGGCCGTGGAGAACACGACCTCGCCGAGCGAGACGCCGGTCGCTCCGTACGCCTCACCGCGGAAGACGCGACCGTCTTCCAGCACCAATGCCGCGTTCGTCACGCCTTGCCCTCCGTGTTGATCGGGTGCTGGCCGAGAGCCGCGACCCATTCGTCGTAAACGTCCTTGTCGTCGCCACGGAAGCCCGTGTCGAAGAGGTGGCCTTCGTTCTCCCACTGGACCACCAGCAGCCCCTGCTCGCTGAACATGACCTTCCCGGCGAGGCCGCGGTCGGTGCGGGCGTCGCGGATGGACGCCGCCGGGATGAAGATCGGCGAGGCACCGGTCCGCTCGATCGCGATGCCTTCCGGCACCAGGCTCAGCGTGGCCTCGGCGCGGTGGCCGATGTCGCCGACCTGGACGCGGTCCTGCCAGTTGCCCGCGTTCGTCGTTCCGATGTAGACGCCCGTGGTGGCGAGCCGTGCCGCGCCGAGGTTCGCCGGGGTGACGGGGAACGCCGGGAGGTCTGCCTGCTTGCGCTGACGCCGCTTCCAGCCGTGCCACATGCCGTAGACGCACAGGGCGAAGAAGACGAAGACCGCCAGGGACAGGAGGATCCGGGTCATTCCGCAATCCTCCCCGCCACCGCGGTCACCCGGCCACGCAAGATGGTGGCCGTCACCGCCGCGGGCAGCTCCATGCCCTCGAACGGGGTGTTGCCGGCGATGCTCGCGAGCTCGGCGCCGCGGACCGTCCAGGACGCGTCCGGGTCGACCAGCACGAGGTTCGCGGGCTCGCCGACCGCGATCGGACGGCCCTGGTCGGTCAGGCCGGCGATCTCGGCGGGCTTCTCGCTCATCACGCGGGCGACACCGCGCCAGTCCAGCAGGCCGGTCTTCACCATCGTCTCGACGACGATGCCGAGCGCGGTCTGCAGGCCGAGCATGCCCGGCCGCGCGGCCGACCACTCGCAGTCCTTGTCCTGCACGGCGTGCGGGGCGTGGTCCGTGGCGACGCAGTCGATCGTGCCGTCGGCCAGCGCCTGGCGCAGCGCGTCGACGTCGGTCTGCGTGCGCAGCGGCGGGTTGACCTTGTTGACCGGGTCGTAGGTGGCGAGCCGGTCGTCGGTCAGGATCAGGTGGTGCGGGGTGACCTCGGCGCTGACCCTGGTGCCGCGGGCCTTGGCCCACTTCAGGACGTCCGCGGTGCCGGTGGTGCTGACGTGGCAGACGTGCAGCCGCGCGTCGACCTGCTTCGCGAGCAGGCAGTCGCGAGCCACGATCGACTCCTCGGCGGCGGCGGGCCAGCCCTGCAATCCGAGGCGGGAGGCGTTCTCTCCCTCGTGCGCCTGGGCGCCGACGGTGAGGCGCGGTTCCTCGGCGTGCTGCGCGATCACGGCGCCCAGCGCCTTCGAGTACTCCAGCGCCCGGCGCATGATCAACGGGTCGTGCACGCAGTGGCCGTCGTCGGAGAACACCCGGACGTTCGCCTTGGACTTGGCCATCGTGCCCAGCTCGGCGAGCTTCTCGCCCTTGAGGCCGACCGTGACGGCGCCGACCGGGTGGACGTCGACGAGGCCGGCCTCCTGGCCGCGGCGGGCGACGTGCTCGACGACGACGGCGTTGTCGGCGACCGGGTCGGTGTTGGCCATGGCGAAGACCGCCGTGTAGCCGCCGAGAGCCGCGGCACGGGAGCCCGTCTCGATGGTCTCGGTGTCCTCGCGGCCGGGTTCGCGCAGGTGGGTGTGCAGGTCGACGAAGCCCGGCAGCAGGACCGCGCCGTTGCCCTCGATCACCTCGGCGCCGGAGTCCGTGCCCTCCGCGATCACGCCGTCGCGGATCAGCAGGTCGATCGGCTCCCCCTCGCCGTAGGGACGAACTCCCTTGAGCAGCAAGGGCTTCACGCGGTTTCCTCCTCGTGGGCGAGCAAGTGGTACAGCACGGCCATGCGCACGTGGACACCGTTGCGGACCTGCTCGGTGATGGCGGCCCGCGGGCTGTCGGCGACGACGGAGGCGATCTCCATGCCGCGCAGCATCGGGCCGGGGTGCAGCACGACGGCGTGCTCGGGCAGCAGCTTCAGGCGCCGCTCGGTGAGGCCGTAGGCGATCGAGTACTCGCGGGAGCTGGGGAAGAACCCGCCGGTCATGCGTTCGGCCTGCACGCGCAGCAGCATCACGGCGTCCTGCGACGCGAGCTCGGAGTCGATCTCGTGCGACACCGCGACCGGCCACTTCTCCACGCCCGCGGGCAGCAGCGTGGGCGGGGCGACGAGCGTGACCTCGGCACCGAGGGTCGTGAGCAGGTGCACGTTGGACCGGGCGACGCGGCTGTGCAGCACGTCGCCGACGATCGCGACGCGGCGGCCGTCGAGGCTGCCGAGGCGGTCGCGCAACGTGGCGGCGTCGAGCAGCGCCTGGGTGGGGTGCTCGTGCATGCCGTCGCCCGCGTTCACCACGGACGTGCTGGTGTGCTTGAGCCAGCCCGCGAGCCGGTGGGCGGCACCGGACGCCGGGTGGCGCACGATGACGCAGTCGGCGCCCGCGGCCTGCAGCGTCAGCGCGGTGTCGCGCAGCGACTCGCCCTTGCTGACGCTGGAACCGGAGCTGCTGACGTTGATCACGTCGGCGGACATCCACTTGCCGGCGATCTCGAACGACACCCGCGTGCGGGTGCTGTTCTCGTAGAACATCGTGATCACGGTGCGGCCGCGCAGCGTCGGCAGCTTGCGGACCTCGCGGCCGAGCAGCGCCTGCTTCAGCCGGTCCGCGGTGTCGAGGATCGCGATCGCCTGGTCGCGGTCGAGGCCGTCGGTGGAGAGCAGGTGCTTCACTTCAGCACCACTCCGTCGCGGCCGTCGAACTCCTCAAGGTTCACGACGACGTCCTCGTTCTTGGCCGTGGGCAGGTTCTTGCCCACGTAGTCCGCGCGGATCGGCAGCTCCCGGTGCCCGCGGTCGACCAGCACGGCGAGCTGCACCGCGCGGGGACGGCCGTGGTCGCGCAGGGCGTCGAGCGCGGCGCGGATGGTGCGGCCGGAGAACAGCACGTCGTCGACGAGCACGACCAGCTTGTCGTCGATGCCGCCCTCGGGCAGCTTCGTGGCCTCCAGCGGGCGCGTGGGGCCTCGGCGCAGGTCGTCGCGGTAGAGGGTGATGTCGAGCGTGCCCTCGTGCACCGTCCGGCCGGAAAATTCGGCGATCTTAGCGGCTAGGCGACGTGCGAGGGGGGCTCCCCGGCTGGGAATACCCATCAAGACGACGTCGGGTGCGCTGGGTGCATCGAGAGCGGTCTTCTCGATGATCTGATGGGCCATTCGGGCGACAGTGCGCGCGACGTCACCAGCCGACAGGATCTCGCGATCCCCGGCCGGATCCGTCGCGCCACGTTGACGTGACGCCACGGCTGGACCTCCTTCCCCGCCTCACTGGACGGGTCCTTAAAGGACGTCGGACACCTAGTAACAGCTAGGCTGACCTGCACCGTATCACCTGCGGACGGTCAGCCGTCCGAGTGGTGTCGCCCGCGTGGCGAGCGTCTCGTCCCGAGATCAGCTTGACCTGCCGACCACGGCGAGTAATCATTACTCTGCGTATCGATCTAAGCCTCCCCGCAGCACGCCAGTACTGCTGACGGGGCGAATGAACGGAGAACCGCCACATGGGCGACTACGCCAAGGCGCTGGGGGCCAAGCTCCGCGCTATCCGCCAGCAGCAGGGCCTGTCCCTGCACGGCGTCGAGCAGAAGTCCGGCGGTCGCTGGAAGGCGGTGGTCGTCGGCTCGTACGAGCGCGGCGACCGCGCGGTGACCGTGCAGAAGCTGGCCGAGCTGGCCGACTTCTACGGGGTTCCCGTCGCCGAGCTCCTGCCGGAGGGCCGCGTGCCCTCGGGTGCCGAGCCGGCCACCAAGATCGTGATCAACCTCGAACGGCTGCAACAGCTGCCGGTCGAGAAGGTGGGCCCGCTGGCCCGCTACGCCGCGACCATCCAGTCGCAGCGCGGTGACTACAACGGCAAGGTCCTCTCCATCCGCACCGAGGACCTGCGTTCGCTCGCGATCATCTACGACATGACGCCGGGCGAGCTCACCGAGCAGCTGATCGACTGGGGCGTGCTCCCGCCCGAGGCGCGGCCCGCGAAGGAAGACTGAGCTCCCGGCTCCACGTGGAGCAGTGGCTCCCCCGGCGTCCTGCAAGTCGCCCTGAGGACGGCGGGGGAGCCACTGCTCCATTCGTGTCGGACCTGCTCGGTAAAGTTGAAATCGGGGGATCCCGGCGGGCGCGTGTGTGTGGCGCGCTGCCATCCGCCGACGGACGTGCTCTCGGTCCGTGATGGCGTAGATGCACCCCTCGCGCACCGTGAACGGTCATCAGCGCGACCGGGTTGTCGCGCTGCCTGCCGAAGTCCACATCGGACACCGGCCGCCGCGCCCGAGCCCGCACCTGCCGCGCGCCCAGGCCCGCCTCGTCGTGCGGGCCTGCTCCCCTCGATGCTCACGGAACGAGCGCGGCCAGCTGGTCCCTGTCCTGGATCACGTGGATGGCGGCGATCCGTCCATCCCGGACGGTGAACGCCATCGCCGAGTACAGGACGCCGTCCACGAGGCTGACGAACCCCGCCTCGCCGCCGATGAGCGCGAAGCGGATCTCGGCCGTGCGGGCAACCCTGCCGAACAGGCCGGCGCGTCCGGCGACGGCACGACCGCCCAGCACCTCCAGGGCGCCGGCGCGCAGCACGACGTCCGGGTGCAGCACCGACACCAGCCCCTCCAGGTCGCCCTCCCGCGACGCCTTCAGGAACGCGCGCACCACCGCGCGCTGTTCGGGCAGGCCGGCGTTCGGCGTCGGGCGGTCCTGCACGCGCCTGCGCGCCCGCGACGCGAGCTGGCGGGTGGCGGCGGGCGTCTTGTCGATCAACGGCGCGATGTCGTCGAACGGCACGGCGAACATGTCGTGCAGCACGAACGCCAGCCGCTCGTCGGGCTTGAGCGCGTCGAGGACGATCAGCACGGCGAGCCCGACCTCGTCGGAGGCGATGGCGCGCTGCTCCGGCTCCTCGGCGGTGTCGATCACCGGGTCGGGCATCTCGAACGCGTGCTCGCGGCGGTCGCGCAGCATGTTCAGGCACACGCGGGCGACGACGGTGGTGAGCCACGCGGCCGGGTTCTCGACCTCGCTCGTGTCGGCGCGGTCGACCCGCAGCCAGGCCTCCTGCAGCGCGTCGTCGGCCTCGGCGAACGACCCCAGCACGCGGTGGGCGACGGCGCGCAACCGCGTGCGCTCCTGCTCGAACTGCGCGATCAAAGCTCCCCCTGCGGCTCCCCTGCCGCCGCCCGGCCGACCGGGCGGCGACTGTCCCCGAAGGGTATTCTCCCGGCACCGTGACCACCTCAGACACGGGACTCCTCGCCGACTCGAACCCGCTGCCGCCCGCGCTGGACGCCCGGCTGCGCGACCAGCTCACGTTCCTGATCGAGGTCGACAAGCTCAAGACGGTGCTGCGCCAGTCGCCGCTCGCCGCGGTGCGGCGGCGGGAGAACGACGCGGAGCACTCCTGGCACCTCGCGCTGATGGTGATGACCCTCGCCGAGTACGCCGACGAGCAGATCGACGTCGGCCACACCATCAGGCTCGTCGTCGTCCACGACCTCGTCGAGATCTACGCGGGCGACACGCCGCTCTACGACACCGAGGCGGGCACCAGCCAGCAGGAACGCGAGGAGGCCGCCGCCGACCGGTTGTTCGGCCTGCTGCCCGAGGACGCCGGTCGCGCGATGCGCGCGCTGTTCGACGAGTTCGAGGCGCGCGAGACGCCGGAAGCGCGGTTCGCCAAGGCGATGGACCGCCTGCAACCGTTGCTGCTGAACTGGATGGCCAAGGGCGGCACCTGGCGCACGCCCGGTGTCACCGCGGACGACGTGCGTGCGCGCAAGGCCGTCATCGGTGACGCGTCGGCGCCGTTGTGGGACGCGGCCCGGCAGCTGATCGACGAGGGGGAACGGCGCGGTTGGGCTCGATGATCCGTCACCGCGCCACGCGATAGGTCACGTGCGTGAACCCCTTGCCCGGCCTCGACTCCCGCCGCAGTCCGGGGACGAGGACCGCGGCCAGGTGGCGCGGCACCGCCGGTCACCCGCCGACGGGGTGACCGGCGGTCTCACGGCCTAGAGAACGGCGCGCAACTGGTCCGCGATGACCGCGATCCGGCCGAGCACACCGTTCACGAACCGCGGCGAGTCGTCCGTGGACAGGCCCTTGGCGAGCTCCACGGCCTCGTCGATCGCCACGGCGTCCGGCACGTCCGACGCCCACAGCAGCTCGTACAGGCCGATGCGCAGGACCGCGCGGTCGACCGCCGGCATGCGCTGCAGCGTCCAGCCCTCGGCGTGTTCCGAGATCAGGTCGTCGATGCGCGAGCGGTTCGCGGTGACGCCCTCGACCAGGGAGACGGTGTAGTCGTTCACCGGCGGCACGTCCGGGGACCCGACTCGTTCGGCCAGCAGCGTCACCGGGTCGGTGCCCAGCAGGTCGGCTTCGTAGAGGAAGTCGACCGCGCGCTTGCGGGCCTTGCTCCGAGCACCCATCAGGACTTGTCGCTGATGCGGCCGAGGTAGCGGCCGTCGCGGGTGTCGACCTTGATCTTCTCACCGGTCGTGACGAACAGCGGGACCTGGATCTCGGCGCCGGTCTCGAGCGTGGCGGGCTTGGTGCCGCCGGTGGAGCGGTCGCCCTGCAGGCCGGGGTCGGTGTGCTGGATGACGAGCTCGACCGAGGTCGGGAGCTCGACGTACAGCGGGACGCCCTCGTGCGTGGCGACCAGCGCTTCCTGGTTCTCCAGCATGTAGTCGGCGGCGTCACCGACGGTCTCGCCGGGGACCGGGATCTGGTCGTAGGTGTCGCCGTCCATGAAGATGAAGTCGGCGCCGTCCTTGTAGAGGAACGTCATGCCGCGCTTGTCCACGGTGGCGGTCTCGACCTTGGTGCCCGCGTTGAAGGTCTTGTCGACGACCTTCCCGGTCAGCACGTGCTTGAGGGTCGTGCGCACGAAGGCGCCACCCTTGCCGGGCTTGACGTGCTGGAACGCGGTGACGGTCCACAGCTGGCCGTCGAGGTTCAGCACCAGGCCGTTCTTCAGGTCGTTCGTGGTGGCCACGGTGGGATTTCTCCTGTGTTGGACGGGGGTGTCAGACGACCACGAGTTCCTTCGTGGTCAGGGTGAGGAGCTCCGGCCCGCTTTCGCGCACCACGAGGGTGTCCTCGATGCGGACCCCGCCCCGCCCCGACAAGTAGACGCCGGGCTCGACGGTGACCGCCATACCGGCCGAAAGTGTACCGTCACCTGCCTTCGACAACGCCGGTGCCTCGTGGATCTCCAGGCCGACCCCGTGGCCGAGGCCGTGCAGGAACTCGTTCCCGTGCCCCGCCTTCTCGATCACCTCGCGCGACGCGAGGTCGACGCGCCCGGTCTTGGTCCCCGGTGCCAGGGCGGCGCGCCCGGCCGCCTGCGAGCGCGCGACCAGGTCGTACAGGTCGCGCTGCCAGTCGGCGGGCTTGCCGAGCACCAGCGTGCGCGTCATGTCCGAGTGGTAGCCGTCGACGAGCGCGCCGAAGTCGAGCTTGACGAAGTCGCCGGTGTGCAGCGTCGCGTCGGTCGGCGAGTGGTGCGGCACCGCGGAGTTGGCGCCGAACGCCACGATCGACGAGAACGACGGCCCCTCCGCGCCGTGGTCGAGCATGCGGCTCTCGAGCTCGCGGGCGACCTCGCGCTCGGTCCGTCCGGGCCGCAGGCCGCCGTGCCCGATCAACGCCGCGAGCGCCCGGTCCGCGGCCGCGCACGCCATCCGCAGCGCCTCGATCTCGACCTCGTCCTTGACCAGCCGCAACGCCTCGACCAGACCACCGGCCCTCGTCAGCTCGGCCCGGTCCGCGGCCTTCGTGAGGTGCTCCAGCCCGTCGACCGTGACGTGGTGGCTCTCGAACCCGAGCCGGCCCTTCGCCTTCTTCGCCAGCGCGAGGTCGCACGGCCGGTCGATGAGCCGCTGCAGGTCGGGCACCTGCTTCGCCGACTGCGTCAGGTAGCGGCCGTCGGTGCAGAACAGGTCCTCGCCCTGCGCACCGATCAGCACCGCACCGTTGGAGCCCGTGAACCCGGTGAGATAGCGGACGTTCAGGAGGTTCGTGACGAGCAGCGCGTCGAGGTTCGCTGCTTGCAGCTTTTGGCGCAGTGCGGTCCGGCGTGCGGCGTAGGACGACATGTCCCGCAGCGTACGGCCAGTCCTAAGCTGTCCGCATGCGTCCTTGGTTCGTCCGTGCGTTGTGGATGGGGCTCCTGCACGGGGCCGTGCAGACCGGCGTGTCCGCAGTCGCCGTCCGCAGCCCCGAGGCGAGCTCGGTGCGCCCGATCGCCCTCGCCCTGCTGATCGCCGCCGCCGTGATCTGGGGAGCGGTGGACGCGGCGCGCGAGCTGGAGGACCGCGGCATGCAGTGGTTCGTCGCCGCGCTGATCGCCGGGCCGTTCGCGGGCGCGCTGGGCGTCATCGGGGCCTCGCTGCTCGTGGACCAGACCGGGCAGGAGGCGCTGTGGGTGGCGCTGACGGGCGGGGCGGCGTTCACGGCGCTGCTGGTGCTGGTGCCCGCGGGGCTCGGGATGCTGCTCGGCGGGGTCTTGGCGCGCAAGGACGCGGCCCGCGGCTCGGCGCGCGACTAGCGGCGTGGCTCGGCACGCGAGTGGCGGTGTGGCCCGGTACGCGACCAGCGGCGCGGCCCGGCGCGCAACCAGCGGCGTGACTCGGCGCGTGACCAGCGGCGCGGCTCGACACGCGAGTGGCGGCGCGACCCGGCACGCGACCAGCGGCGCGGCCCAGCACGCGACCAGCAGCGCGACCCGGCACGCGACCAGCGGCGCAGCCCAGCACGCGACCAGCGGCGCGGCCCAGCACGCGACCAGCGGCGCGGCTCAGCGCGCGACCAGCTCGACCTCGAAGCCGTCCTCGTTCTCGAGGAACGCCGCGTAGTGGTCCGGGCCGCCCGCGTGGGGGTGCCGGTCGGCGAACATCAGCCGCCAGCCGCCGGCCACGGCCTGCTCCGTCAGCCGGTCGACGTCGGCGCGGGTGCCGGCGTGCAGGGCGAGGTGGTTGAGGCCGGCTTTCCTCCGATCGTGTGGTCCGGTCAGTGCCGGGGACTGCTCGGCCACCACGTAGGTCTCGCCGTGCTTCCAGCTGACGCCGGCGCTCCAGCGCTGGTGCTCGGTCCAGCCGAGGGCGGTGAAGAGCCGGCCGAGGGTGGCCTCGGCCCTGGCCAGGTCCGGCACCCAGAGTTCGACGTGGTGGAGCATGCGGCGGTCCTCCTACGATCGGCTGGTGGAGATCGTCCCGAACGGCGAGCGCCCCGATCTCCAGGGGGACGCCCAGGCCGCGCTGCGTGACGGCTGGCCCGCGTTCGTGCTGCGCGACCCGGTGTCCGGCCGGTGCCGCGACGCCGTGGCCGAGTACTTCCCCGATTTCGACGTGCTGCTCCTGGAGGACGACGTCGTGCTGGCGCGGGCCACCGCGGTGGCGTTGCGCTGGGACGGCCGGACGTCGGCGTTGCCCGAGGGCGGGTACGACGGGGCGCTGCTCACGTCGGTCGCCGAGCACGAGAGCGGTGTCGTGCCGGACACCCTGTGCATCGTGGCCGCGACGGTGCGGGCGGACCGGACCGGCGGCGGGCTGGCGGGGAAGGTGCTGGCGGCATTGCGGGAGCGGGCCGCCGCGGCTGGGCTGGAGCGGGTGGTCGTGCCGGTGCGGCCGTCGTCGAAGGCGCGCCACCCGGCGACATCCATGGAGGACTTCGCGCGGTGGACGCGCGAGGACGGCCTGCACCTCGACCCCTGGATCCGGACTCACCAACGGCTCGGCGCCTCGGTCCTGGCGCCGGCGCCCCGGTCGATGGTGGTGACCGGGAGCGTGGCGCAGTGGGAGTCGTGGACCGGGGCGGTGTTCCCGCGGACCGGGCGCTACGTCGTCGAGGGCGGGCTGGACCTCGTCGCGATCGACCGGGAGCGCGACCTGGGGGTCTACGAGGAGACGAACCTCTGGATGCGCCACCGGTGAGCGGCTGCTTCTCCGGGTGGCGCTACTTCTTGAGCGACAGCCAGCGCAGGGCGAGCAGGTAGCCCTCGACGCCCAGTCCCACGATCACGCCGCTCGCCACCGCCGAGACGACGCTGTGGTGCCGGAACTCCTCGCGCTGGTGGATGTTCGAGATGTGCACCTCGACCAGGGGCGCGGTGAGCTGGGAGCACGCGTCGCGCACGGCGATCGAGTAGTGCGTCCAGGCGGCGCCGTTCAGCACGACGGGGGTCGAGGCGTCGGCGGCTTCGTGCAGCCACTCGACCATCTCGCCCTCGTGGTTGGTCTGGCGGACCTCGACCTCGAAGCCGAGCTCGCGGCCCTCCGCCACGCACAGCTCCACCAGGTCGGCGTGGGTGGTGCTGCCGTAGATCTCGGGCTCGCGGGTGCCCAGGCGGTTCAGGTTGGGGCCGTTGAGGACCAGGACCTTCACAGCATGACCTTCCCGCTGCCGGTGGTGGGCTCGGCGGCGACCGCGGAGTAGGCGGCGGCGATCAGCGAGGGGTCCGGGCCCTCCAGTCGGCCCGGCTTGGCCAGGCCGTCGAGCACGACGAAGCGGAGCACGCCCGCCTTGTTCTTCTTGTCGACCTTCATGCCCTCCATCAGCTGCGGGAGGGCGTCCGGGTCGTAGGAGACCGGCAGGCCCAGCAGCTGCAGCACCGAGCGGTGGCGGTCGGCGGTCGCGTCGTCGAGGCGGCCCGCCAGGCGGGCCAGTTCGGCGGCGAAGACCAGGCCCACGCTGATGGCGGCGCCGTGGCGCCAGCGGTAGCGCTCGCGGCGTTCGATGGCGTGGCCCAGGGTGTGGCCGTAGTTCAGGATCTCGCGCAGGGACGACTCGCGCAGGTCGTTCGTGACGACGTCGGCCTTGATCCGGATCTTGCGGCGGACGAGCTCGGCCAGCACCTCGCCGGCCGGGTCCAGGGCCGCCTCGGGGTCGGCCTCGATCAGGTCGAGGATGACCGGGTCGGCGATGAAGCCGCCCTTCACGATCTCGGCCATGCCGGCGACGAGCTCGTTGCGCGGCAGCGTCTCCAGGGTGGCGAGGTCGACGAACACGACCTCGGGCTCGTAGAACGTGCCCACCAGGTTCTTGCCCGCGTCGGTGTTGATGCCGGTCTTGCCGCCGACGGCCGCGTCGACCATGCCCAGCAGGGTGGTCGGGATCTGCACCAGCCGCACGCCGCGCATCCAGGTGGAGGCGACGAAGCCGGCGAGGTCGGTGACGGCGCCGCCGCCCAGGCCCACGACGGCGTCGGTGCGCGCCAGGCCGATCTTGCCGAGCACGTCCCAGCAGAAGCCCGCGACGGCGAGGTCCTTGCCGTCCTCGGCGTCGGGGACCTCCACGCGGTGCGCGTCGATCCCGGTCGCCTTCAGCTCCTCGACCAGCACCTTCGCCGTCTCGGCGAGGGTCGGCTGGTGCACGATCGCGACCTTGGCCGTGCCCTCCAGGTGCGCGGTGATCTCGCCCAGCAGCCCCCGGCCGATCACCACGAGGTACGGCTTCTCGGCGTTGACCTCGACGGTCGTCGGCTCGGTCATTGCCCCACTCCCCCGATCACCGCGTCGGTGACCTGTTCCGGGTCCAGCGCATCCGTCAGGACCTCGATCGTCGCGACCTCGCGGTACAGCGGCAGGCGCGCGTCGAGCAGCGCCTTGAACGTCGCGCGCGGGTTCACCCCGGTCAGCAGCGGGCGGTTGGCCGCGAGGCCGGTGCGGCGCACGCCCTCGGCCATGCCCACGTTCAGGAAGACGACGGTGTGCTCGCGCAGCCGGTCGCGGGTCGCGGCGGACAGCACCGCTCCCCCGCCGAGCGCCAGCACGCCCTCGTGCTCGACGAGCGCCTTGGCGACCGCTTCCTCCTCCATCGCGCGGAAAGCGGGCTCGCCGTCGTCGAGGAAGATGTCGGAGATCGGCTTGCCCGCCAGCGCGACGACGTCGGCGTCGACGTCGCGGAACGCCACGCCCAGCCGAGCGGCCAGCAGCTCGCTGACGGTGGTCTTGCCCGCGCCGGGCGGGCCGACCACGACGCAGCGCGGGCTCACATGCCCTCCCAGCGGGCTTCCAGCGCCTTGAGGTAGGCGTGGGCGTTGCGGCGGGTCTCGTCGAGCGAGTCGCCGCCGAACTTCTCCAGCGCCGCCTCGGCGAGCACCAGCGCCACCACGGACTCGAGCACGACGCCGGCCCGCGGCACGGCGCACACGTCCGAGCGCTGGTGGATCGCGACGGCCGCCTCGCCGGTGCGCACGTCCACGGTGGACAGTGCGCGCGGGACCGTCGAGATGGGCTTCATCGCGACGCGCGCCCGCAGGACCTCGCCGTTGGTGATGCCGCCTTCGAGACCACCGGCGCGGTTGGACCGGCGCGTGACGCCGACGGGGCCGCTGCCGCGGTCGATCTCGTCGTGCGCCTGCGAACCCCAGCGCTGGGCGGAGGTGAACCCGTCGCCGATCTCCACGCCCTTCATCGCCTGCACGCCCATCAGGGCGGCGGCCAGGCGCGCGTCGAGGCGGCGGTCCCAGTGCACGTGCGAGCCGAGGCCCGGCGGCAGGCCGTAGGCGAGCACCTCGATGACGCCGCCGACCGTGTCCCCGGCGTCCTTGACGGCCTCGACCTCGGCGACCATGGCCTCGGTGCCGCGCGGGTCGAAGCAGCGCGTGGGCGAGGCGTCGATCGCCGCCAGGTCGTCCGGCGTGGGCAGGGCCGCGTCCTCGGGCGTCGCCGCCTTGCCGATGGACACGACGTGGCTGAGGACCTGCACGCCCAGCAGCTGCTGCAGGAACTGGCGCGCGACCGTGCCGAGCGCCGTGCGGGCCGCGGTCTCGCGGGCGGAGGCGCGCTCCAGCACCGGGCGGGCCTCGTCGAAGCCGAACTTCTGCATGCCGGGCAGGTCGGCGTGGCCGGGCCGCGGCCGTGTCAGCGCCTCGTTGCGGCCCGTGGTCTTGAGCAGGCTCGGGTCGACCGGGTCCGGCGACATGACGGTCTGCCACTTGGGCCACTCGGTGTTGCCGATGGTCACGGCGATCGGGCCGCCCTGGGTCCTGCCGTGGCGCACACCGCCGAGGATCTCGACCTCGTCCTGCTCGAACCCCATGCGGGGCGAGCGGCCGAACCCGAGCCTGCGGCGCCCGAGCTGGGCGACGAGGTCGTCGGTCGTCACCTCGACACCGGCGGGCATGCCCTCCAGGACGGCGACGAGAGCGGGGCCGTGTGACTCTCCAGCGGTGATCCAGCGCAGCACGTTCACAATCCTTTCACAGCGTCGTCAACGCCCAGGTGGCGGCCAGCAACCCCGGTCCGTGGGGCACGGTGCGGGCGCGCCGCAGCGCCGCCAGGGCGAGGGTGACCGCGCTCGACAGGATCGCCGCAGGCAGGAGCGACGGCAGCGCGAGAGGGACGCCGAGTCCGAACGCGAGCTTCACGTCACCGCCGCCCATCAGCGCCGGGCGGAAGCGCCGGACCGCGAGATGAGCGCCACCGAAGACCACCCCGGCGAGCACGGCGGCTCCCAGCCTGTGGAACTCGAGGAGCAGCAGCCCCGCGGCCAGCGGGAGGGTGAGCGCGTCCGGCAACCGGTGGTGCCGCAGGTCGACCACGACGAGCACGATGCCGAACCAGGCCAGCAGGTACGACGAGGGCGGTGCGCCCAGGACGGCGGCGACCGTCCACAACGAGCACAGCGGGAAAGCGAGCAGGACCGTGGTCATGGGGACCACGGTCCTGCCCGGCACGTCTCAGGCCAAGTCCGGGCCTGTCGTGAACGGCCCGTTCACGACGGCCCCGCGCCGGCTCAGCGCGACCAGTCGAACAGCGCGTCGTTCTCCGACACGTCCACGTCCAGCGCCAGGTCGCCCAGCACGTCCGCCGACGCGTCCAGGGCGACCACCGGGCAGATCGGCGCGAACCCGGCCGCCTCGACCTCGGCCGGGTCCCACGTCACGATCCGCTGACCGGCCCTGACCTCCTCGCCCTTGACCACGTGCAGCTCGAAGCCCTCGCCCTTGCGCTTCACGGTGTCGATGCCCAGGTGGACCAGCACCGCGGCGCCGTCACCGGAGGCGACCACGAACGCGTGCGGGTGCAGCGTCACGACCTTGCCGTCGAGCGGCGAGACCACGTCGGCCTTCGACCGGACCGGGTCCACGGCCACGCCGGGGCCGACCATCGCCTGCGCGAAGACCGGGTCGGGAACCTGCGAGAGCGCGACCACGCGGCCGGCCACCGGGCTGCCCACGCGGACGCTCACAGGAGGTCCTCGATGTCCGAGGCGATGGTGTCCGCCTCGGGACCGACGACGACCTGGACGACGTTGCCGGAACGCATGACTCCGTGTGCTCCCAACGCCTTCAGCGCCTTCTCGTCGACGACGGAACCGTCCTCGAGCTCACACCGCAGGCGGGTGATGCAGGGCTCGATCTCGACGATGTTGCCGGCGCCGCCCAGGGCGGCGATGATCTTCTGCGCCTTCTCGTCAGCCACGTTCGTACCTCTCGTTCCCGTAACAGCGGTTGACACCCGCTCAGTGCGCGGAGCATTCTCCCGCACCAACTGGTCTAGACCGGAAAGTACCACTGCGAGGAGGTGAGCGAGTGCACGAGATCGTGGAGGGGCCCAAGCCGAAGCACGCACAGCTGCGCGAGATCCTGCGCCGGCTCGCCGAGCAGGACCTCGCTCCCGGTTCGCCGATCCCGTCCGAGCGCGACCTCGCGGAGCGGTACGGGGTCTCCCGCATCACCGTGCGGGCTGCGGTCGGCCAACTCGTCGCCGAAGGCCTGCTCACGAGGGCCAAGGGGCGCGGGACGTTCACCGCGCGGCGGCGCTACGACCTGCAGCACCTGCTCGCCTCGTTCACCTCGGACATGAAGGCCAGGGGCATCGAGCCGAGCACCGAGGTGATCAGCGCGAGCCAGGCGGCGCCGGGGTCGAAGGCCTCGCTGGGCCTGGAGCCCGACGAGTACGCCTACCGCGTCGTGCGGCTGCGCATGGCCGACGGCGCGCCGCTGGCCCTCGAGACCGGCTGGTACAGCCCGCACCTGCTGCCCGAGCTCGACCGGTGCGACCTCTCCGGGTCGCTCTACGAGCTCTTCGCGGCCAAGTACGGGGTTCAGCTCGACCACGCGCGGCAGACCGTGTGGGCCGAGACCGCCGACGCGGACACCGCGAAGGCGCTCGACGTCCGCAGGGGCAGCCCGCTGCTCGTGTTCCGCAGGGTGGCCAGCTCCGAGGGCAGGCCCTGCGAAGACGTGACTTCCTGGTACCGGGGCGATCTCTACCAGGTGACCATGCAACTGGACCGGACCGTCCCGGGTTCCGGACCCAACTCCGCCAAGGGAGGAACCCGATGAGCACGGACGCCGCAACCGGTGGTCGTGAGATCAAGGGCCTCGCCACGTTGCAGCGCTTCGGTCGCAGCCTCATGCTGCCGATCGCCGTGCTGCCCGCGGCAGGCCTTCTGCTCCGCTTCGGTCAGGACGACCTGCTGGGCAAGGACGGTCTCGGCTGGAACGAGGTCGCCGCGGTCATCGCTGCGGCGGGCGACGCGCTGTTCAGCAACCTCGCGCTGCTGTTCGCGGTCGGCATCGCCGTCGGCTTCGCCCGGCGCGGCGACGGTTCCACGGCACTCGCCGGCGTCGTCGGCTACGTCGTGCTGACGAGCGTGTTCAAGGCGATGTCGCCGCTGGTCCTCGACCAGCCGACCGACCCGGCCGCCAAGCCCGAGGTGATCAACTACGGTGTCCTCGGCGGTATCGTCGTCGGCATCCTGACGGCGCTGCTGTGGCAGAAGTACCACCGCATCAAGCTGCCGCCGTACCTCGCGTTCTTCGGCGGCCGCCGCTTCGTGCCGATCATCGTCGCGGGCGTGATGACGATCCTCGGCGTCCTGCTCGGCCTGGTCTACCCGTGGTTCGACGCGGGCCTGACCGCGGTCGGCGAGTGGGTCACCGGCAGCACGATCATCGGTGCCTTCATCTACGGTGTCGTCAACCGCCTGCTGATCCCGCTCGGCCTGCACCACATCGTCAACAACGTCGTGTGGTTCCAGTTCGGCGAGTTCAACGAGAAGACCGGTGACATCCCGCGCTTCCTCGCGGGCGACCCGACCGCCGGCACGTTCCAGACCGGCTTCTTCCCGATCATGATGTTCGCCCTGCCGGCCGCCGCTCTCGCGATCGTGCACACCGCGAAGCCCAGCCAGCGCAAGATCATCGGCGGCATCATGGGCTCCGCCGCGCTCACCGCGTTCATCACCGGTGTGACGGAGCCGCTCGAGTTCGCGTTCATGTTCGTCGCATGGCCGCTGTACGTCATCCACGCGATCCTGACCGGTACGTCGCTGGCGATCTCGAACGCCCTCGGCGCCCACGACGGCTTCTCGTTCTCGGCCGGTGCGATCGACTTCGTGCTGAACTGGAACATCGCGCAGAAGCCGTGGCTGCTCATCATCCTCGGCCTGATCTACGCGGTGGTGTACTACTTCCTGTTCCGCTTCGTCATCACGAAGTGGAACCTGAAGACCCCTGGCCGCGAGGACGACGAGTCGCCGGAGGCCGACGAGAGCCTGGTCGGCGGCCGGGACGAGGCGGCCACCGCGCGGACCGACGTCCGCGAGCCCAGGACCGACACGAAGTAAGCACGAGCTCTACCGGGAGGAACCATCATGGCCGAGCGACGGGTCACCGTGGCCAGCAAGGTCGGACTGCACGCCCGGCCGGCCGCACTGCTGGCGAAGGCCGCCGCCGACCAGCCGGTCACGGTCACCATCAGCAAGGACGGCGGCGAAGCCGTGGAAGCGGCGAGCGTCCTGGGTCTGATGACCCTCGGCGCCATGCACGGTGACGAGGTGGTGCTCAGCGCCGAGGGGGACGGAGCGGACGCCGCTCTCGACGCCATCGCCGAACTGATCGCCACCGACCACGACGACTGAGTCGTGCCCCTGGTGTGAGCGGGTC
>NZ_JBHXCW010000126.1:0-22798 GCF_042725365.1 Lentzea sp. NPDC060358
GAGCGGGAGGGCCCTTTTCAGGTTCGGAAGGTCTAGCGACCGGCGGGCGAGACGTTCAGCAACCGGCCGGCGAGACCGCGTGACCGGACGCTCAGCTTCTTCGCCACCTCGGACAGCACCTGCGCGGCGGCCGAGTCCGGCACGGCCTGCACGATCGGCGTGCCCGTGTCCCCGTTCTCCCGCAGGCGCGGGTCGAGCGGCACCTGGCCGAGCAGCGGCACGTCGGACCCGATCGCCTTCGTCAGCGACTCCGCGACGGCCTCGCCGCCACCGGAGCCGAAGACCTCCATGCGGGAGCCGTCGGGCATCTCCAGCCACGACATGTTCTCGATGACACCGGCGATCCGCTGCCGCGTCTGCAGCGCGATCGACCCGGCGCGCTCCGCCACCTCGGCGGCGGCCTGCTGCGGCGTGGTCACGACCAGGATCTCGGCGTTCGGCACGAGCTGGGCCACGGAGATCGCCACGTCGCCGGTGCCGGGCGGCAGGTCGAGCAGCAGCACGTCCAGGTCGCCCCAGAACACGTCCGCGAGGAACTGCTGCAGCGCGCGGTGCAGCATCGGGCCGCGCCACACGACGGGCGTGTTGCCCGGCGTGAACATGCCGATCGAGATGACCTTCACGCCGTGCGACTGCGGCGGCATGATCATCTTCTCGACCTGGGTGGGCTTGCCGTCCGCGCCGAGCATGCGGGGGATCGAGTGGCCGTAGATGTCGGCGTCGACGATGCCGACGGACAGGCCGCGCGCGGCCATCGCCACGGCCAGGTTCACGGTGACCGACGACTTGCCGACGCCGCCCTTGCCGGACGCCACGCAGTACACGCGGGTCAGGGACCCGGGCTGGGCGAACGGGATGACCGGTTCCTCGGTGCCGCCGCGCAGGGTCTTGCGGAGCTCGGTGCGCTGGGCGTCGCTCATGACGTCGAGGTCGACCTTCACGGACGTGACGCCGTCGAGAGCGGTCACCGCGGCGGTGACGTCCTTCGTGATCTTGTCGCGCATCGGGCAGCCGGCGACGGTCAGGAAGATGCCGACCACGACGGCGCCGTCCGCGGCGACCTCGACGTCCTTGACCATGCCGATCTCGGTGATCGGACGGCGGATCTCGGGGTCCTGCACGCCGGAGAGCGCCTTGCGGACGTCCTCGACCGTGGGGAGGGGCTGCGTGGTGGTCACCGATCCATGCTACGTCCGGTTCGCGCCCCTCCTACCGGCCGGTCACTTTCCAGCACAGGGCCAGGTCGTGGCCGGGAGCGAGCTGTCCGTAACATCGACGCCCGTGCCGGAATCGGGTAGTTCCCGGTTGCCCACCCGTGTCGAGCTCGGGGTGTGGCGATCGTTTCTCCGCGCGCATGCACGGATCACGAGGGTCCTCGAGGCCGAACTGATTGCTGAGCAGCGCCTTTCGCTCGCGGCGTACGACGTGCTGGTCCAACTGGCCGAGACGCCTTCCATGCGCATGCGCATGACCGAACTGGCCGACGCCGTCCTGCTGTCCCGTTCCGGCGTGACCCGCCTGGTGGACCGCCTGGAACGTGCGGGCCTCGTGGGGCGCGAACGCGCCGACGGTGATGGACGCGGCATCGTGGCCGTGCTCACACCGCTGGGCGCCGAACGCCTCCGCAGCGCTTCCACCACCCACCTCGCCGGCGTCGCCGAGCACTTCGGGGAGAGCTTCGGCCCCGGTGAGCTCGAGGCGTTCGGGCGGACGTGCGACCGCCTGGCAGCGGACGACCTGTTCCCGTGATCACGGTGGTGGGACTGGTGCACGTCGAGGCCGGCCGCCTCCTCGTTGTGCGCTCACGCAACAAGAAGGCCTTCTACCTCCCCGGCGGCAAGATCGAGCCGGACGAGACGCCCGTCGAAGCGCTTCGCCGCGAGGTGCGCGAGGAGCTCGGGACCGAGCTGGACGGACCGTCGGAACTCAAGCGCTACGTCGCACCCGCCTACGGCGAGGGCGAAGGCGCGATCGTCGACATGACCTGCTTCACGGCACAGGTGCAGGGCACGCCGCGACCGACGAGCGAGATCGCCGAACTGACCTACGTCACGCGCGCCGAGTACCGCGCGCACGCCGAGACCGCTCCGGCGATCCACGACGTGCTGGACGACCTGGTCGCGAGCGGCCTGGTCAGGGCCTGACCGTCAGGGCTTGACCGTCAGGGCCTGACCTTCTTCATGTTGTTCTGCTCCTTCACGAGCTTCTCCAGCTCACCGCGGATGAAGTCGCGCGTCGCCACCTCGCCGACCGCGATCCGCAGCGCCGCGAGCTCCCGCGCCAGGAACTCCGTGTCCGCCTTGGTCTGCGCCGCCCGCGCCCGGTCCTCCTCCAGCGACACGCGGTCCCGGTCGTCCTGCCGGTTCTGCGCCAGCAGGATCAGCGGCGCGGCGTAGGCGGCCTGCGTCGAGAAGGCCAGGTTGAGCAGGATGAACGGGTACGGGTCCCAGCGCAGCGACACCGCGACCAGGTTCACCACGATCCACGCGACGACGATGAGCGTCTGCCAGAACAGGAACTTGCCCGTGCCGAGGAAGCGCGCGAGCCGTTCGGAGAACTGGCCGAACGCGTCCGGGTCGATCGACAGGCGGAAGCCCCGCGGTTCGCGCGGCAGGTCGAGTCTGCGCCGCGGCAGCAGTTCAGGCATGGCTCAGTCCCGTCTCGCGCCAGTTGTCCGGCAGCAGGTGGTCCAGCACGTCGTCGACGGTCACCGCGCCGAGCAGGTGCTCAGTCTCGTCGAGCACCGGCGCGCACACCAGGTTGTAGGTGGCGAAGTAGCGCGTCACGTCGGACAGCGACGCGTTCGGCGACAGGTACGCCATGTTCGTGTCGAGCACCCCGGCGACGAGGTCGAACGGCGGTTCGCGCAGCAGCCGCTGGATGTGCACGCAACCCAGGTAGCGGCCGGTCGGGGTCGCGGAGGGGGAGCGGCACACGAAGACCATCGACGCGAGCGCGGGCGTGAGGTCGGGATTTCGCACCCGTGCCAACGCTTCCGCGATGGTCGCGTCCGGTGTGAGGATGATCGGTTCCGGGGTCATGAGACCGCCGGCGGTGTCGAAGGAGTACTCGAGCAGCCGCCGGACCGGTTCGGACTCCTCGGGTTCCATCAGCTCGAGCAGCCGGTCCTTGGTGCCCTCGGCCAGCTCGCCCAGCAGGTCCGCCGCGTCGTCCGGGTCCATCGCCTCCAGGATGTCCGCGGCGCGTTCCTCGTCCAGGTGCGACAGGACGTCCTTCTGGTCCTCTTCGGACAGTTCCTCGATGACGTCGGCGAGCCGTTCGTCGTCGAGCGCGTCCGCGACCTCGTGGCGGCGCTTGGGCGGCAGCTCGTGCAGCGCGTGCGCGACGTCCGCCGCGCGCATGCCCTCGAACACCGCGACCAGTTGCTGCGCGCCCTGCGGCTGGCCCGCGATCTCGTTGACGCTCAGGCCCCCGACGTCCTCCCAGTTCCACACCTGCACCGGGCCCTTGAGGCTGAACCGGCCGGTGCGCTCCCGGCCGGCGACGCGGGCCATCCGCCAGTCGCGGGTGCGGGTGAGCTCCATCGCGGCGTCGACCACGGCCGCGGTGCCGCCGTCGTCGAGCTGGATCTTGGCGTCGAGCAGCTCGCCGATCACCAGGACCTCGTTGACCCGCTGGTGGAACGGCCGCAGGTTCACCGACCCGGTCGCGAGCGTCACGGCGTTGGGCTCGATCGACGTGAGCCGCAGCATCGGCACGAAGATCCGCCGCCGCGTGACCAGCTCGACGACCATGCCGAGCACGCGCGGCGGCTGCCGGTCGATGCGGAGGCTGATCACGACGTCGCGGGCCTTGCCGATGGGTTCGCCGTCGGGACCGAACACGGGGAGTCCGGCCAGCTGAGCGATGAAGATCCGGTTCACAGCCACCACCCGACCAGGCTAGATCAGGTGGAGGCCGCCCACCGGGCGATGTCGGCGCAGATCACCGCCATGTCGTCCACGCCCTCCCGCAGGCACCAGATCCAGTTGGCGACGGCGCGCTGCAACGTCCAGCCCCGCGCCTTCTCGGCGTCGAGCTCGCCCGCGTCGCAGACGGCCAGGAACCTCCCGGTCAGCCCCCGGTCGCCGGCCAGTTCACCGAACCTGTTCCACAGCAACGGGATCACGCTGTACTCGGGGTCGCCGGACAGCGGTTTCGGGTCGATCACCAGCCACGGCTCGCGGTCGCCGCGCAGCACGTTCTGGTAGTGCAGGTCCTCGTTGACGAGCGTCGTGCCCATCGGCCGCGTGCCGGCTTCGCGGGCGGCGTCGAGCAGCCTGCGCCCGACCACCGGGTGGTCGGCCGGCAGGGTGTCGCGGAACCGGCGGACCTCGGCGGGCGCGGTGATCCCGCGGTGGCGGCGGAGCAACTCGCCGAGCACGCCGATGGCGAGGTCGACCGGTTCGTCGTCGAGCGAGTGCCGGTCGAGGCGTTCCAGCAGCAACGCGCCGAGCTCGGCGTCGTGGCCGAGGAGCCGCACCGCGCCGTTGCCGTCGTAGAGGCGCAACGCGAGCGGTTCGTGCTCGGTCTCCGCGTCGACCCAGGTCAGCTTCAGCACGGCCGGGTGACCGTCGGCCAGGCGGACCGGCAGCACGACGGCGCAGAAGCCGTGCATCAGCGGGCCGTCCGGGGTGAGCCGCCAGCGGGCGCAGGCCTTGGTGGCGAGCGCCGGCAGCCGGGCGACCCACTCGGGCGCACCCTCGCCGAGCTCCAGCCCGAAGCCGGCCGGCACGGTGATCATGCGCTGAACTCCAGGCGGTACACCGCGTCCCAGGCCGGTTTCGTGTTGAGGCGCGCGGTCCTCAACGCCTGCGCGGTCTCCTCGTCGGGCTCGGCCAGCTGCGCGGTGGCCTTCGCGTCGATGAGGTGCGAGTGCGTGCTGGGGGAGCGGACGGTGACGGTGACCTGGGCGCCGTCGGTCAGCGGCGCCTCCGGCTCGGTGCCGCCGCTGATGACCCACAACGCGTCGTCGCGCCAGTGCGCGTGCACGAGGCGCGGCTCGTGGCCGGGTGAGGTGATCCAGACGGCAGCCGCCTTCCGCAGCGCGGCGTCGAGTACGCGGGTGATCTCCACCGGTTCAGACTGCCAGGGTTTGTGAGACGGGACTCAGCGGACATGCGTCCCGCGACGCGGCGTGCCACTGTGGCGCTCGTAGTTACCGGCCGGTACGAGGAGGTACTCAGGTGGTCGACCAGCAGCGTCCCCGTCGCTCGTGTCTGGCGGTCCCCGGCTCGAGCCAGAAGATGATCGACAAGGCGCGCACGCTGCCGGCGGACCAGGTGTTCCTGGACCTGGAGGACGCCTGCGCCCCGCTGGCCAAGCCGGACGCCCGCAAGACGATCGTCGCGTCGCTCAACGAGGGCGGCTGGGACGGCAAGGCCCGCGTCGTGCGCGTCAACGACTGGACGACGGAGTGGACCTACCGCGACGTCACCGAGGTCGTCGAGGGCGCGGGCGCGAACCTCGACTGCATCATGCTGCCGAAGGTCCAGACGCCCGAGCAGGTCGTGGCGCTCGACTTCCTGATCACGCAGATCGAGAAGACGATGGGCTACGAGGTCGGCAAGATCGGCATCGAGGCGCAGATCGAGAACGCCCTGGGGCTCAACAACGTCAACGCGATCGCCACCGCGTCCCCGCGCGTCGAGACGATCATCTTCGGCCCGGCGGACTTCATGGCGTCGATCAACATGAAGTCGCTCGTGGTCGGCGAGCAGCCGCCCGGCTACGACGTCGGCGACGCCTACCACTACATCCTGATGCGGATCCTGATGGCCGCGCGGGCCCACGACAAGCAGGCCATCGACGGCCCGTACCTGCAGATCCGCGACGTCGACGGCTACAAGCGCGTGGCCGGCCGCTCGGCGGCGCTGGGGTTCGACGGCAAGTGGGTGCTGCACCCCGGCCAGATCGAGGCGGCCAACGAGGTCTTCAGCCCGAAGCAGGACGACTACGACCACGCCGAGAACATCCTCGACGCCTACGAGTACTACACGTCCGAGGCGGGCGGGAAGCGCGGCGCGGTGATGCTCGGCGACGAGATGATCGACGAGGCGTCGCGCAAGATGGCGTTGGTGATCTCCGGCAAGGGACGGGCCGCGGGGATGGCTCGCGCGAACGTGTGGTCGCCGCCCGAAGACTGAGCCTCGTCACGGATTGTGCGTCATTTCACCCCCGACGTGACCGGACGTGTTCGACCGTCACAGGCCGCGTTCGACACGGGTGAGGTGACGCACAATCCGTCACCGGAGTTTGCGCGACGGCCCCCTGGGGAGCGCATGCTCGTCGGCATGTCACGTTCGAGTAACGGCAAGACGGGCAAACGCTTACGGCTCTTCAAGCGTCGTGAGGACGACCTGCTCGAGCGCAGCTTCCGCAGCTGCCCCGGATGTCACGCCGACGTCCACGTGTTCGCCGACGTCTGCCGCCACTGCGGCGGAACCCTGGAGACCGCCCTCGCGGGCTGAGCTCTCCGTCAGTAGGTCGCCTGGTTCGCTGCCGCGATGAGCGCGATGACGATGAACGCCGCGTAGGCCAGCCACCCGGCGATGACGACGTAGCCGACGATCAGCCCGGCGACCGCCATGCCGTGGCCGTCCTCCTCGCCTCGCTTGATCTTCGCCATCGCGATGTGGCCGAAGATGACGCCCACGATCGACGTCACACCGCAGGTGACGAACCCGACGCACGACAGCACCAGCGCGAGGACCGCGTTCGTCTGCGGCTTGGGCGGTGCGTACCCGTAACCCCCGTACATCGGCTGGCCGTACGCGCCGGGCTGCCCGTAGGCGCCGGGCTGGCCGTAGGGCTGCTGCTGGCCGTACGGGTCGGGCTGGCCGTACGGGTCCTGCTTCGGGTTGTACGGGTCGTAGGTCATCGCTGGTCCCCCTAGGTGTGGTGAGCCGGGATCTTAAGCTCCACACCCGTCATTCGTCCTGCACGGGTGCGCGATTGCACCTGGCAGCGGTGCTGTTTCGGTACAGCGGTCGCGGGGCTGTTGCGGAGAGCACACCTCGGTCGCGAACGAGCGTTAACCGGTCCATACTCGCCGGTAACTCTTGCTTCGGAAGGGAAGTGCGATGGCGCGCCTCGCCCAGACAGCGGGTCTCACGGACATCCAGGAAGAAATCCTCGCGACCGTGCGCACGTTCGTGGACAAGGAGATCATCCCGCACGCCCAGGCGCTGGAGCACGGCGACACCTACCCCGCCGACATCGTCGACGGCATGAAGGAGATGGGTCTCTTCGGCCTCACGATCCCCGAGGAGTTCGGCGGGCTCGGCGAGTCGCTGCTGACCTACGCGCTGGTGGTCGAGCAGATCGCGCGCGGCTGGATGAGCGTCTCCGGTGTCATCAACACCCACTTCATCGTGGCGCACATGCTCAAGCAGCACGGCACGCCCGAGCAGAAGCAGAAGTACCTGCCGCGCATGGCCGCCGGCGAGGTGCGCGGCTCGTTCTCCATGTCCGAGCCCGAACTGGGCTCCGACGTGGCCGCGATCCGCACCAAGGCCGTCAGGGGCCCGGACGGCTACACGATCAACGGCCAGAAGATGTGGCTGACCAACGGCGGCACGTCCAACCTCACCGCCGTGCTCGTGAAGACCGACGAGGGCGCGGAGAAGCCGCACCAGAACCTGACGACGTTCCTCGTGGAGAAGCCCGAGGGCTACGGCGAGGTCGTGCCGGGACTCACGATCCCCGGCAAGATCGACAAGATGGGCTACAAGGGCGTCGACACCACCGAGATGGTGTTCGACGGCTTCTCCATCGCCGAGGACCAGGTCCTGGGCGGCGTCACGGGCCAGGGCTTCCGGCACATGATGGACGGCGTCGAGGTCGGCCGCGTCAACGTGGCCGCCCGCGCGTGTGGCATCGCGATCCGCGCGTTCGAGCTCGCCATCGAGTACTCGCAGCAGCGCACGACGTTCGGCAAGGCCATCTCCGAGCACCAGGCCATCGCGTTCAAGCTCGCCGAGATGGCCACCAAGGTCGAGGCCGCGCACCTGATGATGGTCAACGCCGCGCGGCTCAAGGACTCGGGTCAGCGCAACGACGTCGAGGCCGGCATGGCCAAGCTCATCGCGTCCGAGTACTGCGCCGAGGTGACGCAGGAGGCGTTCCGCATCCACGGCGGCTACGGCTACTCGAAGGAGTACGAGATTGAGCGCCTGATGCGCGAGGCGCCGTTCTTGCTGATCGGCGAGGGCACGTCGGAGATCCAGAAGACGATCATCTCCCGCGGCCTGCTGCGCGATTACCGGTCGCGGGGCTGACGGTTCGCCCGTTAGGGGCCAAAGATTCACGAGTCTGGCCCCTAACGGCCGGTCCTCGCGAGAAGTAAGGTTCGCTCACTTTGAGCACAGACCTGACGCTCCCGAGACCGGTGTCGCCGCCGCACGTCGTCCGCCTGGAGCTGGACACGTTCTCCGGCGTCGACCGCCCCGCGCTGGCCGCCTGGTTCGGGTCCCTGTTCACGGACCTGCTCGCGCCGCTGTGCCCGGCGTCGGTGGAGGAGCTCGTCGCGGTGGCCCGCGACTACACGCCGTCCGACACGACCCCGTGGGGCCCGCCCGGCTACGCCCGCCTGCTGCTCTCCACCGGTGAGTTCACCCTCCCGTCGTGGACGGCCGCGCTCGCCGACCTGCCGCCGTTCCTGCGCGTGCAGCTGGTGCGGCTCGACTTCCAGGGCCTGCCGCTGGTCGAGGACGGCTGGTCGGCGGAGGTCCTGATCAAGGACGACCCCGCATTCCCGCACCAGGTCGTGGTCACCGCCTCCCGTTCGCTGTTCGGCGGCTGGATCTCCCTTGCCGCACAACAGGGCTGGCTCTCGGCGCTGCGCTCCGGTGCCGCGCTCGTGCGCGCCTGCGGAGGCTGGATCACGCTCGACCGCGCGGGCGTGCGGACCGCGCACGAGGTGGCCGCCGGCGTGGGGCTGGACGAGTCGTTGTTCATGGCGGCGGAACTGGCCCGCGGCCCGCACTGGGCGACGCTGCTCGGCCCGCGCCAGGTCGCCGCTCTGGGTGGCGTGCAAGAGGTCTGCTCGTCGGCACCGTGCTTCTCGGTGCAGGACCTGGGCGGGGGACGCATCCTCCTGCAGCTCACCGAGCACCTCGACGACGTGCCGGAGGACGCACTGCGCGCGCTGACGGAGTTCCTCCGGCCCGTCCTGCACTGACCGGGCACCGCTGGGACTCCCCCGCGCGGTCCCGCCGGGCCTTCACGCGGCGGGTCGAGATCGCCTTCCCGGCGTAACCCGGCAAAACACCCGTAGGCGTCCGAGCACCGCGCACCGGGCTTTGGCAGGATGGAACGATCAGCGTCCGACAGAGGTGGTCCCTGTGACGAGTCCGTTCGCCAACCCGAACCGGCCCGGCGTCCCGCCCCGCCTGCCGACCCCGCCCACCGGGTGGCCGGTCGGCTCGTACGGCACCTACGAGGAGGCGCAGCGCGCTGTCGACTTCCTCGCGCTGGAGGACTTCCCGGTGCAGGACATCACCGTCGTCGGCGTCGACCTCATGCTCGTCGAACGGGTCACCGGCAAGCTGACCTGGAGCCGGGTGCTCATGACCGGTGCCGCGAGCGGTGCGTGGTTCGGTCTCTTCGTCGGCCTGCTGCTCACCCTCTTCAGCCCCGAGCCCGGCGTCACGGTCGGGCCCGTGCTGACCGGTCTGATCACCGGTGTGTTCTTCGGCCTCGTCTTCGCCGCGGTCGGCTACGGGTCGGCGCGCGGCAAGCGGGACTTCCAGTCCGCCTCCCAGCTCGTGGCGGGCAGGTATGACGTCCTCTGCCACCCGAAGTCGGCCGAGAAGGGCCGTGACCTGCTCGCGAAGCTCGCGATGCGGCCCGTGAACCCCGGTTCCTGAGGTGTCAGCCGGGCCATTGGTTCTGAATCGTTGCTTCCCTTGGTTGCGGCAGGTGATCACCGGGCCTAGGTTCGGTTGACCGGTCCGCCCGGTGCGGCCGGTGGCACGACGAGGTGCCGGGCGCTGCGGTCTGGCTCCTCCGTGCAGTCGGGAAGGAGGCTGGGCCGATGGGTGCGACACGGCGCTATCGAGCCGCCGCCGGCGTGGGGGCCGCATTGCTCGCGGCGTCCACGATCACGGCGTGCGGTTCGGACAGCGACGGGATCACCGTCAACGTCTACAAATATCCGCAGGAGAACTTCCAGTCGGTTGTCGACAACTGCAACGCGAAGGCCGGCGGGCGCTACAAGATCGTCTACAACAAGCTGCCGCGGGAAGCGGACGGTCAGCGCGAGCAGATGGTGCGCAGACTCGCGGCCGAGGACGACAGCATGGACGTCCTCGGGCTCGACGTCACGTGGACGGCAGAGCTCGCCAAGGCGGGCTGGATCAAGGAGTTCACCGGCTCGGTGAAGTCCACGGTGTCGGAGGACACGCTGCCCGCGCCGCTCGCGACGGCGACCTACGAGGGCAAGCTGTACGGGGCTCCGGACAACACCAACGTCCAGCTGCTCTGGTACCGCTCCGACCTCGTGCCCACGCCGCCGAAGACGTGGGACGAGATGATCTCCGCGGCCGAGGCGCTGGTGGCGGAGGGCAAGCCCGGCCGGATCGTCGCGCAGGGCAAGCAGTACGAGGGGCTCGTCGTGCTCTACAACACCCTCGTCAACTCCAACGGCGGCACGATCCTCGACGAGAACGGCACCAAGGCCATCGTCGACGACAAGGCCGTGGAAGCGTTGGCGGCGTTGAAGAAGCTCGCCACGTCCAAGGCGATCGACCCGTCGTTCTCCAACGCGGCCGAGGACAACGCGCGCCTCGCCATGGAGAACGGGCAAGCGGCGTTCCAGCTCAACTGGCCGTACGTCTACGCGGCGGCGCAGAAGAAGCCGGACTTCGCGAAGAACTTCAAGTGGGCGCCGTACCCCGCGCTCAGCGGTGACCAGGCGAAGGTCACCGTCGGCGGGATCAACTACGCCGTCAGCAACTACACCACCCACACCGAGGAGTCCTTCGACGCCGTGGTGTGCCTGCGCAGCGCGGAGAACCAGAAGCTCGCCGCGCTCAAGGACGGTGTGCCGCCGACCATCCGGTCCGTCTACGACGAACCCGAGATGGCCGAGGCCTACCCGATGCGCGACGACATCAAGAAGACGCTGGAGAACGCGAGCGCGCGACCGAGCACGCCCGCCTACCAGAACGTCTCGACGGTGATCTCCACGATCCTGTCGCCGCCCGCGAACATCGACCCGCAAGCGACGGCCGACCGGTTGCGCAAGGAACTGCAGGACGCTCTCGACTCCAAGGGAGTGCTGCCGTGAGCCAGACGACCACGCAGGACTCGGCAGCAGCGTCCGGTGCCTCGCCGGCACCCGCCGCCGCCAAGAAGAAGACCGCGCTGAGCGAGGGCAAGAAGGCCGAGCGCAGGCTCGGCTGGCTGCTCTGCGCACCCGCCGCCATCACCATGGTCGCGGTCACGGGCTGGCCGATCCTCTACTCGCTGCTGCTGTCGATGCAGAGGTTCGACCTGAAGTTCCCCGACCGGACCGAGTGGATCTGGTTCGACAACTACGTCACGGTGCTCAGCAGCCCGTACTGGTGGAACGCGGTGTGGGTGACGGTGCTGCTGACCGTCGTCACCGTCGCGATCGAACTGGTGCTGGGCATGTCGCTCGCGCTGATCATGCACCGCGCCCTCGTGGGCCGCGGCATCGTCCGCACGACGACGCTGATCCCGTACGGCATCGTGACGGTCGTGGCCGCGTTCTCCTGGCGCTTCGCCTGGACGCCCGGCACCGGCTACCTCGCCGAGGCCCTCGGCGGCGACCCGGTGCTGACGGAGAAGATCCCCGCGCTCATGGTCGTGGGCCTCGCGGAGATCTGGAAGACCACGCCGTTCATGGCCCTGCTGCTGATGGCCGGTCTGGCCCTCGTGCCGGACGACCTGCTCAAGGCCGCCGCGATGGACGGCGCGAGCGGCTGGCAGCGGTTCATCCGGATCACCGTGCCGATCATGAAGCCGGCGATCCTGGTGGCACTGCTGTTCCGCACGCTCGACGCGTTCCGCATCTTCGACAACCTCTTCGTGCTCACCGCGGGATCGCAGGGCACGTCGTCGGTGTCGATGCTGACCTACAACAACCTCATCAAGGGCTTGAACCTCGGCATCGGGTCGACCATGTCCGTGCTGATCTTCATCATGGTCGCGATCATCGCGTTCGTGTTCATCAAGCTCTTCGGCACCGCTGCTCCCGGCAGCGACGACGGGGGGAAGCGCTGATGGCAGGCATCGGAGGAGCTGAGACCACCGGCAAGAAGGTCGGCTGGGGCGTCCTCAACGCGGTCGTCGTGATCTACGCGCTGTTCCCGGTGCTGTGGATCGTGTCGCTGTCGTTCAAGTCCTCGGCGACCCTCGCCGACGGCAACTTCATCCCGCGCGAGTGGAGCCTGGAGAACTACCAGAACATCTTCTCCACCTCGGAGTTCACGCGGGCACTGATCAACTCCATCGGCATCGCGATCATCGCGACCGCGATCGCCGTGGTGTTCGGCACGATGGCCGCCTACGCCATCGCGCGGCTCGACTTCCCCGGCAAGAACCTGCTGGTGGGCGTCTCGCTGCTGATCGCGATGTTCCCGCAGGTCTCGCTGGTGTCCCCGCTGTTCGAGATCGAGCGCTCGCTCGGCCTCTTCGACACGTGGCCCGGCCTGATCCTGCCGTACATCACGTTCGCGCTGCCGCTCGCGATCTACACCCTGTCGGCGTTCTTCCGCGAGATCCCCTGGGAGCTCGAGAAGGCGGCCAAGATGGACGGAGCGACGCCGGGGCAGGCGTTCCGCCGCGTCATCGCGCCGCTCGCCGCGCCGGGCGTGTTCACGACGGCCATCCTGGTGTTCATCTTCTGCTGGAACGACTTCCTGTTCGCGATCTCGCTCACCTCGACCGAGCAGTCGCGGACCGTGCCGGTGGCGCTGTCGTTCTTCACCGGCAGCTCGCAGTTCGAGGACCCGGCCGGGTCGATCGCGGCGGCCGCCGTCGTGATCACCATCCCGATCATCCTCTTCGTGTTGTTCTTCCAGCGCCGGATCGTCGCCGGCCTGACCTCCGGCGCCGTCAAGGGGTGAGTTGAACCAATGGCAGAGATCGTTCTGGACAAGGTGACCAAGAGGTACCCCGACGGTGCTTTGGCCGTGCAGGAGGTCAACCTGGAGATCGCCGACGGCGAGTTCATCATCCTGGTCGGGCCGTCCGGCTGCGGGAAGTCCACCACGCTCAACATGATCGCGGGCCTGGAGGACATCACCGACGGCGAGCTGCGCATCGGCGGGCAGCGCGTCAACGAGCGGGCGCCCAAGGACCGCGACATCGCGATGGTGTTCCAGTCCTACGCGCTCTACCCGCACATGACGGTGAAGGAGAACATGGCCTTCCCGCTGCGGCTGGCCAAGGTGGACAACGCGACGGTCGAGAAGAAGGTCAAGGAGGCCGCGGAGATCCTCGACCTCTCGCAGCACCTCGACCGCAAACCGTCCAACCTGTCCGGTGGCCAGCGGCAGCGCGTGGCGATGGGCCGCGCGATCGTGCGCAGCCCCAAGGCGTTCCTCATGGACGAGCCGCTGTCCAACCTGGACGCCAAGCTCCGCGTGCAGATGCGCACCTCGGTGTCGCGCCTGCAGAAGCAGCTCGGCACGACCACGGTGTACGTGACGCACGACCAGACCGAGGCGATGACCCTCGGCGACCGGGTCGTCGTCATGCGCGGCGGTGTCGTGCAGCAGATCGGCGCGCCGCAGTTCCTCTACGACCAGCCGGCGAACCTGTTCGTCGCGGGCTTCATCGGCTCGCCGTCGATGAACTTCGTGCCGGCCACGCTCGAGAACGGCGCGCTGCGGTCGGTGATCGGCGACGTCACGCTGACGGACCGGGTGCGCCGGCTGGTCGAGTCCGCGGACGCGCCGCGCGAGGTGATCCTGGGCATCCGCCCCGAGCACTTCGAGGACGCCGCACTGGTCGAGCCGGCGAAGCTGTCGGCCGGCGGCAAGTTCACGTCCCAGGTGGACGTGCTGGAGTCGATGGGCTCGGACAAGTACGCCTACTTCAACCTCACGGGAGAACAGGCGGCCTCGGCCGAGCTGCAGGAGCTCGCGGCGGACGCGGGATCGGACGACGTGCCGGGCGACGGCATCTCGCTCGTGACGCGCCTGTCCTCGGCGTCCGGGGCGGTCGAAGGGGCCTCTTCGGACATCTGGTTCGACGCCGACAAGGTGCAGCTCTTCGACCCGTCGAGCGGAAAGAACCTGACCTACACGGAACGGTGAACTCTCGTTGCAGCGGGCCGCTTTCCCACTCGGGGGAGCGGCCCGTTCGTGTCACTCGATCGGGTTAGGACCTCCGCCCCAGGTGCTGGTGGGCCGATCAGTCGGGGCCAACTGCCGGACCGAACTCGGTTCACCACTGGGCGCTCGGCAGCGTCATCTCATCGAAACCATGTACTACGCCGCTTCCGTTCGTCAGCACGCTTGTCGAAGGCGGGTGCACAGCCACAGGGGGGTCCGAACCGCCGCTGAGTGAGGAAAGAGAGCGTGCAATGGGGATCCTGGACGGCAAAGCGGTCGTCATCACCGGGGGCGGCCGAGGTCTCGGCGAGGCCTATGCGATGCACGCGGCCCTCGCGGGTGCGTCGGTGGTGGTCAACGACAACGATGGCGACCTGGCGGAACGGGTCGCGGAGCACATCAGGGGCTACGGCGGCCGCGCCGTCGCCTCGAACCACACGGTCGCCGACCCCAGCGAGGCGGCCAAGATCGTGGACCTGTGCGTCGACGAGTTCGGCCGCGTCGACGGCCTCGTGAACAACGCCGGTCTGAACTACGAGACCGCCCCGTGGGAAGACGACCCCGAGACCATCAAGCACGTGGTCGAGGTGAACGTCCTCGGCGTCATCTACGTCGGCGTCGCGGCGATGCGCGCCATGCGCGCCACCGGCGGCGGTTCCATCATCAACATCTCCTCCGGCGCCTCCTTCGGCCAGCGCAAGCTCGGCACCTACTCGGCGACCAAGGGCGCGGTGGCCTCCCTGAGCTACTCCTGGGCCCTCGACCTCGAGTCCGAGGGCATCCGCGTGAACGCCGTGTGCCCCGTCGCGCACACGCGGATGGTGTGGAAGTCGGAACGGTCCCTGCGCGCCATCCCGGCCGACCGCACGCCGGGCAAGGTGGCGCCGCTGGTGCTGTTCCTGCTCTCGGACCGCGCGGAGGGCATCACCGGCCAGGTCGTCCGCTGCAACGGCCGCCAGCTCCACATCGTGGGGCAGCCGTACTTCAAGCAGCCGATCCTGGAGAGCGACAACTGGGACACCGCTTCGGTCGAGCGGGCGTTCACGGGCGTGCTGCAGGCCCACCTCGAACCGTACGGGCTGGAGAAGAGGATGCCTCCCCGGCTCCGTGCGCTGGTGGAGCCTTCGCAGACCGCCTAGGCCGCGCAGGGGAGGCGCCGCTCCGCGCCGGGCGGCGCCTCCCCGTTGCGCGTCCTGCCGTGGTCGCCGGTGGCGAACTTCGCCGACCGCTCACCCTGGGTAGGCGCCGGCTCCCCGAGTCGCCCGTCCACCGGAAATGCGAACCGCGACCACGTTTGCGCACGTCACACGGATGGCCGCCGACATCGCCGGCGCTGCCTGTCACCATCGGGACATGGCCGAACGTAAACCCAGAGTGACCGACTGGCGACTCGTCGTGCAGTCCCGGCTGGACCGGGTGCGCGCGGATCTGGCTGCGCTCGGCCCGTCCGACCCGATCGATCCCGAGGGCGACGTGTGGCGCCGTACGGCCGAGGAGCAGGCGTCGGTCGTGGAGGCGATGCTGAGCGATCGCGAGCCGTGGTGGCGCATGGTGCCGTCGTGGTGGTCGGGCTGGTACATCGAACGCGCCTGGCGTGCGCTGCACGAGGCCGAGGTGGCGACGATCTCGGCCGAGCGCGGCTTCCTGGGGCGGCTGCCGGGGTTGCAGGCGCGCGTGGCGCAGTACCTCGACGACGACGATCCGCGCCGCCGGGCCCTGGAGGCGTTGCGGCCGGGGGAGTTCACGCCCGCGGTGGAACGCGCGATCGTCGTGGACGCGCTGCGGGCGGCCTACGACAACTCCGACTTCGCGCACGCGGGTTCCCGGGCCCTGCGCAACAAGCTGATCGCGGCGTCGCTGGTGTTGTTCTTCATCAACACCGTGCTGGGGGTCGTCGGCATCGTGAAGCCGGGGATCATCCCGCTCTGCGTCGACCCGAAGGAGAACGCGCTGCCGACCGTGTGCCCCGGCGGCACGGCCAAGGCGTCCGGTGTGGACGTGTGGCTGGTGCAGGTGCTCGGCGCGTTCGGGGCGGTGCTGGCGGCCGTCGTGCTGCTGTTGCGCCGCCGGCCGTCGCTCTCGCCGTACGTGATGATCGGCTACCAGGCGCTGATCAAGATCATGCTGGGCGCGGCGCTGGCGGTCGTCGGCATCCTGGCGCTGGGCGCCGGGGTCACGAGCGGGCTGATCGGCATCCCGTCGGCGGCGGCACTGCTGCTGTGGGCGGTCATCTTCGGCTACGCGCAGCAGATCGGCACGCGCCTGCTGGACAAGTACACCGACGAAGTCCTCGACCAGGCACGTCCGCTGCCCGAGGCCGACGGCCCGCGCATGGCGCCCCGCTGACCGGCCCGCAGGCGACAGCGGCGGTGGTCCTCAGGCCGTGCACGGCCGGACCGCTCGGCGCAGCGCGTGGCCGTTCGGCGCGCTGCGGACCGCCGCTTGACCGCACCGCGCGGGCGTTCACCGGATCCCGGCCGGCGCCGACCGCCCGTCCGGGCCGGTCAACGCCGTCCGTGCGACTGCGTCTCCTCCCGCACCGCGTCGATCACCGCGGCGTCCCACCGGTGCGTCCTGATCAACCGGTACCGCTCCGCCGCCACCCACATGTAGGCCTCGGTCTCGGTCCGGTCCCCGATCATGTCCGCCTGCCGCAGCATCGCGACGACCGGCTTGTACTCGTCGGCGTACCAGCGCCGCGCGATCTCCGAGCGGTCCAGGAACGACCCGGTGTCCTGCATCAGCCGGAACCCCCACGCCTCGATGTGCTCACCGAGCTCGGCGTAGTCCCACGGGTCCGAGAGCACGACCGCCGCACGGGCCTCGCCGCTCAGCGGCACGCGGTCGAGGAACAGCCGCCGGTAGTCCTTCACGATCAGGTCGCCGCGGTAGCGGATGCCGGCGGAGTTGATCCGCGTGACCACCTGCGTCACGTAGGCGTCGATCACCGTCAGGCCCAGGGCGTGCGCGACGGAGACCCGGTGGTGGCCGTCGACGATGAAGTGCAGCTCCCCGACGCGGTACACCGTGATCGGCGGCACGGCCTCGCCCCGGCGCGCGGCCAGCGCCAGGCGCTGCCAGCGTTCGCGGACGCGGCCGGAGGTCGGGCGGAAGCGGCGGTCGAAGTCGCGGGTGCGGTCGACGCTGCCCACGATCGAGTCGAGCCGGATCGACTGCAGCCCCAGGCGTTTCTCGGACACCATGCCCAGCGCGTCCACGACCTCGTGGAACGGCAGCATGATGTTCACGTCGTCCGGTTCGCGGCGCAGCCAGGCCGCGAGGCGCGACATCACCTGGCGGCGGCGGGCCCGCAGGAAGTCGTTCTCCGCGTCGGCGACGGGGAAACCGGTGTCACGTCTCATCGCGACCTCCCGAGATGTCCAGCAGCTTCTGCGGAACCACGTTGACCACGCGGGTGGAGCCCAGCTCGCGGTCCGGCCGCGGAACGCCGTGCGGGTGGATGTGGCCGTGCAGCATCACTGACGGCTGCAACCGCGAGACCAGGCCGCGGAAGCACTCGAACCCGCGGTGCGGCGCGTCGGGTTCGTCGCCGCAGTCCCGCGGCGGCGAGTGGGTCAGCAGCACGTCCACGCCACGTCCGTCCCGCAGCCTGCGCCACGCCGCCAGCCGGGACACCCGGCGCGCGCGGCGGGCCTGCTGCCGTTCCGTCCACTGGTTCGGGCCCTTGTTGTAGCGGATCGAACCACCGAGGCCCGCGATGCGCAGGCCGGCGACGTCGACGACCCGTTCGTCGGCGTTCACCGCCCCGGCCGGCCCCGGCCAGCGCACCGGCACGCCCGCCCTGGTCCACAGGCCGCGCACGTTCGAGAACCCGGACAGGTCGGCGTCGTGGTTGCCGGGCACGAACACCAGCGGTTTCTCCAGCGCGTCGGCCAGGAACGCGAGGTAGTCGAACGGCAGGTCGCCCGCCGCGAGCACCAGGTCGACGTCGAACGACCGGACCTGCGCGGTCCACAGCTGTTCGACGATCTCGTCCGCCACCGCGAGCACCCGAACCATCCCAGCAGCGTAATGAGGTTCCGCGCGGATGACGCGGCACACTTCGCCCACTAGCGTCGACGCCGTGCTTGCCGAGCAGTTCGCCGCGGCCGCCCACCGGTGCCGCGAGCACAGCCCCCTGACCCACCGCCTCCTGCGCGACGCCGCGGACGACCTCGTGCGGGGCGGTGTCACGGCCGCGATCATGGCGGGCTCCGAGCACGACCGGGACGCAACGGTGCCCGGCCTGCGGTTCGCGGGTGCGGTGCACCGGCTCGTGCTCGAAGGACGCGCGCCCGCTCTCGCACGGCACTACCCGACCGCCGGCGGCACACCCGACCTGCCCGCGTTGTGGCAGGACGCGCTGCCCGCCCTGCACCGCCACGCCGATCTGCTCCGGCAGCGAGTCCGCGCCACGGCCGTGCAGACCAACGAACCGGGCCGCAACGCACCCCTCTACGGCGGCCTGCTCGTCGCCGCGCAGGAGGCCGCGAAGGCCGCGGGCCGCGCGGTGCCGTTCGGCGTCCGGCTGCTGGAGGTCGGCGCGAGCGGCGGGCTCAACCTGCGCCCGCACCGCGTCGGCTACCGGCTGGGCGGCACCGTCCTCGGCGACCCGGACAGCCCCCTCGTCCTCGACCCCGAGTGGACCGGCAGGCCGCCGGCGGACCTCGGCCGGCGGCTGCGCGTCACCGGACGGGCGGGCTGCGACCTCGACCCCGTCGACGTGTCCACCGAGGACGGACGGCTGCACCTGAGCTCGTTCGTCTGGGCCGACCAGGTGCGGCGGTGGGACCGGCTGCGCGCCGCGCTCGCCCTCGCCGCCACCGACCCCGTGCCGGTCGAGCGGTCACCGGGTCCGGCGTGGCTCGCGCGGCAGCTCGCCCACGCCGAACACGACGTGCTCACCGTCGTGTGGCATTCGGTGGTGTGGCAGTACGTCTCACCCGCCGACCGCGCGCGGGGCAGGGCCGTGCTCGCGGACGCGGCGGCGAAGGCGACGCCGCAGACCCCGTTGGCACTGCTGGTCTTCGAACCCCGCCGCGCAGGCGGCCGGGACGCCGGCCACCGGTTCGAGCTGCTGCTCAGGCTGTGGCCCGCCGGGCTCTCGCTGCGCCTCGGGCACGGCGCGGGCCACGGCACCCCGTTCACCTGGGAGGTCAGCCCGTGGGAGTGAGCACCGGGTTCACCACGAACCGCCCGTCCTGCACCTCGACGGGCAGCCGGAACTCCGCGCGGGTGCCGGCGTGCGTGTACTCGACGACGACGGCACCGTCGCGGTAGAAACCGCGCTCCACCTGCGCGGCCCGGAGGTGCTCGACGGTCGACTTCGCGACGTCCTCACCGCCGAGCGCGAGCAACGGCTGCAGCTGGTGGAAGTCGTGTGCGCGCAACGCCTTCGTCACCTCCGCCGCCAGCTCGTCCGGCGACTCCCCGCCCGGCTCCGGCCAGAAGGCGATGGACGCGAACACCATCAGCAACCAGCCCACGGCGAACACCATGATCCAGAACCGCGGGTTGGTCAGCCGGTGGCGCACGTCAGGGCGTTCCGCTGATCAGCACGAAGACGGTGGTGATCCAGCAGAGCAGGAAGGCGAGCATCCAGAAGCGGATGTTGGTGAGCAGCCTGGTCATGACGAACCTCTTCTACCACTGGGAAAAGCGAGCGAAATCGGAACTACAGCCAGCGATTTCGGCGCAGTATTCGGTAGAGGGTCAGGCAGGCCACCAGGACCAGGCTCATGATCAGCGGGTACCCGAACTTCCACTTCAGCTCGGGCATGTAGTCGAAGTTCATGCCGTACACGCCGACGACCATGGTGGGCACGGAGATGATCGCGACCCACGAGGTGATCTTGCGCATGTCGGTGTTCTGCTGCAGCGTGATCTTCGCGAGCGTCGCGTCGACCAGCGTCGTCAGCAGCTCGTCGAACGCCGTGACGCGCTCGGCCACCTCGGTGAGGTGGTCGTCGACGTCGCGGAAGAACGCCCGCACCTGCTCGGGGATGAGCGGCGTGTAGCCCTCCGCCAAGCGGCGCAACGGGTTCGCGAGCGGCATGACCGCGCGGCGCAGCTCCACCACCTCGCGCTTGAACATGTAGATCTGCTCCGCGCTCACCTCGGTGCGCGGCGCGAAGACCCGTTCCTCCATGCGGTCGATGTCGTCCTCGACGTGGTCGGTGACCTCGAGGTAGTTGTCGACGACCTGGTCGGCGATCGCGTGCATCACCGCGGCGGGCCCGATCTCCAGGCGCTCCGGGTCGGCCTCCAGCACGTGGCGCAGCTTCGACAGCCCGGAGTGGTTGCCGTGCCGCACGGTGATCACGAAGTCCTTGCCCAGGAACACCATGATCTCGCCGGACTCGACGATCTCGTTGGCGGTGTCGGGCGACTCGTTCGTCACGTAGCGGACGGTCTTGAAGACCATGAACAGCGTGTTGTCGTACCGCTCGAGCTTCGGCCGCTGGTGCGCGTGCACCGCGTCCTCGACCGCGAGCTCGTGCAGCCCGAACGTCTCGGCGATGCCCTCGATCTGCTCGGCGTCCGGCTCGTGCAGGCCGATCCAGACGAACCCGTCCTTGCGCTTGCGCACCTCTTTGACGGCGTCGGTGTGCGTCCACCGGCCGGGCAAGCGCTTGCCGTCGACGTACACGGCGCAGTCGACCACGTAGTGCGACAACGGGACGGGGACGTGCGGGACGTGCCCCGCGGGGACGCGCTGGTTTCCCCGTCCGCGGATCGAGGGCAGGCTGGGCATGGTGAGTTCCTCCAGGTACACACGCCGACGTGAAGTGCTGATGCACGACGGGCGTCCTGACCCGGTGGAACTGGAACGTTCTAGACGGAACTAGAAAGCCACCTCGGTGAGGACGCGCCTGGTACTGGCAGGGTGGGGGTCCTTGCTCATTTAGGGGTCCTCACCTCCTCGGGGCGAAGTCACTGGTGGTGGAAATCCTCACACACCGGTTGCCGAGGGTACTCCCTCCGTGTGAAGACTGTCTCCCCACCCGGGACAGATCTCGATCACACGTAGCTGGAGGCGCGGTGCAGTTCGGTCGGTACTACGAGGAGTTCGAGGTCGGCGCGGTCTACAAGCACTGGCCCGGCAAGACGGTGACGGAGTACGACGACCACCTGTTCTGCCTGCTCACCATGAACCACCACCCGCTCCACATGGACGCGAACTACGCGGAGAACACGACCGACTTCGGCAAGAACGTCGTCGTCGGCAACTACATCTACTCGTTGCTGCTGGGCATGTCCGTGCCCGACGTCTCCGGCAAGGCCATAGCGAACCTCGAGATCGAGTCCCTGCGGCACGTGAAGCCGACGTTCCACGGCGACACGATCTACGGTGAGACCGAGGTGCTCGGCAAGACGCCGTCCAAGTCCAAGGACGACAGGGGCGTGGTCCACGTGGAGACTCGCGGCTACAAGCAGGACGGCACGGTCGTGTGCATCTTCAGGCGCAAGGTCATGGTGCCGAAGCAGTCCTACGGCGAGGCCCGCGGAGGCGAGCAGCCGGGACGCCCCGAACCTCTGTCCGACTGATTGTGGGGAAGTGACGTGACGTCTCTGGACCTGGCACGGCAGCGACTGCGCGAGTTCGCGGAGGAGGCGTCCGGCGTCTCACCGCTCTACGAGCACCTCGCGTCGCGCGCCGCCGAGGATCCGGAGGTCGCCGGTCTGCTGACCGCCGCCGGTGAGGACGCCGCCACGGGCGAGCTCCTGCTGGCGGCGGCGCACCGGCTGGTGCAGGCCGAGCCGTTCCACCAGCTCTCCCACTACTACCCGTCGCTCGGCGGCACCTACGGCGCGGACGAGAACACCTGGCCGCTGTTCCGCGACTTCCTGCTCGAACGCGGCGACCGCGTGCGGGCGCTCGTGGCCTCGCAGGTGGTCCAGACCAACGAGGTGCGGCGCGCGGCACTGCTCTACCCGGCGGTCGCCGCCGCGGCGAAGCAGGCGGGCGGGCCGATCGGGCTCGTGGAGGCCGCCACCACGGCGGGCCTGCTGCTCGGGCTCGACCAGTACTCGTACCGCTACCAGACCGCCGAGGCGGGCCAGGTCGTCGCCGGGCCCGCCAAGGCCGCGCTGGGCCTGCACTGCGCGCTGGAGCTCGCCCCCGGCGCGACGCTGCCGAAGCTCCCCAAGACGGTGAAGGTGGCCGCGAAGGCGGGCATCGGCGCCGCGCCCGCCGACCTCACCGACGAGGACGCCTACGCGTGGCTCGAGGCGTGCGTCTGGGCGGACCAGCCGGAGAAGCTGCGGCTGTTCGGCGTGGCGGCCGGGGTGCTGCGCAAGAACCCGCCCCGCCTCGTGGCCGGCGACCCCGTCGCGGACCTCGCGAAGACCGTCGAGCCGATCGAGGCGCCGATCGTCGTCGTGACGAGCGGCTCCGGGCTCGACCTCGTGCCCGCTTTGTCGGCTTTGGGCAGGTCAGCCTGGTGGGCGGCGCACGAGGACGGTGAACTCCGGTTGGTCCAAGTGCGTGA